>JAHFTP010000065.1 GCA_023265495.1 Chlamydiota bacterium | reverse complement strand
CTACCGGAGAGCTTGGCTCAAGGTTTTTCCGTGGGACGTTTCAGCTTCAACGTAAAAGAGGGGTCTTGTCCCTACTGCAGTGGCATGGGCATGGTCAAAATCGATATGGACTTCATGGAAGATGAATGGATCTTGTGCGAGCAATGTAAAGGAAGGCGCTTTGATGAAAAGACCCTATCCGTACGGTTTAAAGATAAAAACATCTATGATGTACTAGAGATGAGCGTTGCGGAGAGCTTAGAGCTTTTCTCCTCCATCCCTAAGATTAGATCCAAGCTAGAGCTGCTACAAAAAGTAGGTCTTGACTATTTAAAGCTGGGGCAGTCTTCAACAACATTGTCTGGGGGAGAAGCGCAAAGGATCAAGCTTGCCAAAGAGCTTTCTAAACCATCATCCGGGAAAACCCTCTATATCTTGGACGAGCCTACGACAGGGCTCCACTTTCACGATATTGGGAAACTCATAGACATCCTCCAATCCCTCGTAGATAAGGGCAACACCGTTATCGTCATCGAACATAATATGGATCTTGTTAAAACAGCGGACTGGGTGATAGACATAGGACCTGAAGCCGGCCTGCACGGAGGCGAGATCGTAGCTACCGGCACTCCAGAAACCGTTGCTAAAGGAAAATCCCCTACAGCAGAGGCTGTGAAGCTGGCACTGAGTAGATCCTCATATCTATCTAGGCAAAGGCCTGCTCTAAAAAAACATGTGACCCCCTCTCTTGAAATCAAGGGAGCCTCCCAAAACAACTTAAAACATATCCACGCAACTATCCCTAGAGATAAAATCACCTTATGCACAGGACCATCGGGCTCTGGAAAGAGCTCCTTTGCTTTTGAAACCCTATATGCAGAAGGACAGAGGCGCTATATAGAGTGCCTTTCTCACTATGCCAGACAGTTTGTAAAGCAGATGGCTAAGCCCAAAGTAGACAGCATAGAAGGCCTCTCTGCAGCCATTGCCATAGAACAAAAAAGTCATGCAGGCAACCCAAGAAGTACGATTGGCACAATGACAGAGATCTACGATTACCTGCGGGTACTTTTTGCCCATCTAGGCATCCCCTATTGTCCAGAGACAGGCAAGCAAATCACTTCGATCAGCCCAGAATATGTCGTAAATAAGATTCTCTCTTACCCCCCAAAAAGCAAGGTATATATTCTTGCACCTCTACAAAAACTCAAGACAGAAGATTTTTCACAAAGTAAACAAAGACTCCTTAAACAAGGATTTTTACGTATAAGGGTGAATGGAACCTACTACGAACTAGACGATGAGATCCCCTTCGACCCCAAAAAAAAGAATGAAGCCTTGCTAGTCATTGATAGGATTGTTCTATCCAAGGATAGTAGACAAAGGCTTTTTGAAGCGATAGAACAAGCCACCGCAAGTGGAAACACATCTCTTATCGTTTCTATCGATGAAAAAGACATGCCATACAACCTAGCTTTCTGTGTAGAAAGCACAGGAAAATCCTATCCTCCCATCACCCCGCATACCTTTTCCTTTAACACGAGCCAGGGGATGTGTTTAAACTGTGAAGGCCTCGGCTTTCAATATGGAGCCAACCTCACTGAGCACCACGCAATCCTAGCACTATCCACCGCAGAGCTTCTTTACCTTTTCTGGAAAGATACTGCCCATGAGGCTTCATTAGAACTGGCCATCACCTGTCTTCTTAGCCAAGACATTGACATAGATGCCCCCCTTCACAGCCTCACACCAATACAGCTCCAATTCGTCTTTCAAGGATCGGACGAACCTCTGCTCTTAAGGAAAAGAAAATGTTTTGTCACATGGAAAGGGATCAATGAAACTTTGCTCACCTACTGCAAAACAAAAATCTCTGCTATAAAAGGTTTGCTCACTTCTCTCATGCAGCAACATACTTGTCCCTCCTGCCTCGGCACTAGGTTAAACCCTCTTGCAAGGAATGTTCGCATAAAGGATGTATCTATCGCAGACCTCTGTAAAAAGTCTCTTTCCGAGGCACATGCTTTTATCAATGATTTGTCTTTACTAACCCTTTCTAAAGAATCTTTTTTAGAAGAAACCATCACACAAATCCAACATAGGATCCATTTTCTTCTTAAAATTGGACTGAGCTACCTATCCTTAGATCGAAGCGCCCCTACGTTAAGCGGTGGAGAAACACAGCGCATCAGGCTCAGCAGACAGCTGGGCAGTGGCCTCACAGGATGTCTGTATGTCCTTGATGAGCCCACCATTGGATTACATCCCTATGATAATACATTGCTAAACACTGCACTCAAAGAGCTGCGCGACATCGGCAATACCATCGTCCTCGTAGAGCATGACCCGCTTACGATACAGATTGCAGACCACATTTTAGACTTTGGACCAGGCGCAGGAATCCAAGGAGGCCATATTACAGCGTCGGGCTCTCTTGCTCAAATCAAGAAAAACCCTCACTCGCTCACAGGGGCTTATCTCAGTGGAAGAAAGCAGATTCCCCTGCCTACACAAAGACGCACAAGCTCTAAGAAGCTGCGCATAGAGAATGCCTCATTCAACAATCTAAAGGGCTTTTCTGTGGACTTTCCTATTGGAGGGATCTCTTGTATCACTGGAGTGTCGGGAGCTGGGAAATCCACCTTGCTTTTAGACCTGATCCAACCATCAGTCGAAAAAATCCTCTCTTCTAGAAGTAAAGAAGATTTTTTTGTTATTGGAAGATCTCTTATTCAAGGGATTTCCCATTTTGATAAATGTATAACTTTAGATCAAAACCCGGCAGGGCATACGATACGAGCCGACATAAGCACCTACGTAGATCTCCTTACACCATTAAGGCATCTCTATGGATCTCTTCCTGCCGCTCAGGCGAGGGGACTCCTTCCCAAGCATTTTAGCTATAACCATAAAAAAGGGATGTGCTCTTCTTGCTGGGGCCTTGGAACAAAAATGATCAACTTGCAGTTCCTCCCTTCAGTAAAAGTCCCTTGTGATTCCTGCCATGGATATCGATTGAACCCCTTGAGTTTAGAAGTCTTTTTCAAAGGCAAGCACCTAGGCGAAGTGCTGAAAATGACGGTTCTTGAAGCAAAGGCCTTCTTCGAAGTACATCCCAAGATTTTTAAAATATTAGACACCCTCCACGCCGTAGGCCTCAGCTACCTGCAGCTAGGACAAGAGATCGTTTCTCTCTCGGGAGGGGAGATGCAACGTATCCGGCTCAGTAGAGAGCTCGCTAAGCGCTCCTCAGGAAAAACCTTATACCTCCTCGATGAGCCGACCATTGGACTCCACAGTGAGGACATCTTGAAGCTCAGCTCCATCTTTCAAACACTTGCAGACAAAGGCAACACCATCATCATGATAGAACACAACCTCGACATGATGGCGCAAAGCGACTTTCTTATCGACCTAGGGCCCGATGCCGGAGAGCAAGGAGGAGAGCTCATAGCTACCGGCACCCCCGAAGAGGTAGCCAAAAACCCCTCTTCAAAGACAGCTCCCTTTTTAGCGGAGCACCTATCCCTACTAAAAAAAACTATACGCTGACGTTGCTCAAAAATGGCTCTATCTCCTATGTTCAAGACATCAGGAGAAAAAAACTATGCCCACAGCCCACGCATCTAAAAAAAGAGCTAAATCGATCAGTTTTGCCCTATTCTTACTAGGCCTTGCCCTCTTATCTATTACTGGAGTCTGGTGGCCAGGGATTATGCTAGTCGTAGGGATTCCCCTAGCACTGAGACAATACATGCTGGGGAGAAATTACGACGTAGGCATTACTCTTTTTGTATTTGTCGGAGTCTTTGTCACCATACAGTTTAACATAGCATGGGAGATACTGCTTCCCATCCTCTTCACTTTAGGGGGTATCTACGTCTTCTTCCGAGAATTTCTAGAGAGCTCCACTCCTCCAGAAGATGAAAAAGAAGAAGATCTTAACGAAGAAATAGAAGAAGACCAACATAAGAAACAGTAATTACAAGAAAAGAAAAAGGGGCCAGGCCCCTTTATTTTGGTACGATCTGAATCGCACATATGTTGGGACTGTCCGTCACGGGAATAAACTGCACAGAGATATTCTTACTTGTGACATGGACAGAAAACGTCGCATCATAGGGGTTGCCATATCCCGCTTTTGCATACACATCAAGGTTGGTTAGAACAGCAATGCCATTGACCAAGACGTTAAAGACCCTCGTTTTAGGAGCTTTAAAATAGATCTCCGCAAATTTGAGCGTCACCAGGTAGTCCCCATTTGCCACAGGGAAATTATAGGCCATCTTTCCATAGCGCGTTGTTTGATAGACGAGATTCTCAAAGGGCTTATTTATTCCATAAGTCGCACTCTTCCCTGTCACATACCCCGTATCAGCCTTCCACGCAGCTCCGGATGATGTAAGGGTAGGCCCTCCGGCATTGATGTAAATCGCTGGCGATGCAACAACATTTAGTACATTTACTGCAATGCTCGTTGTTGCTGTATGGCCCGCTGTATCGGTAGCTACAGAAGCAAACTGATGCGTACCATTGGATAGCTTGGTCGTATCTACAGATATTCTATACGGAGCGCTTGTCAGCGTAGAAATCAACTTCCCATCCATGCTAAAGGTGACATTGGCGATAGATAGAACTCCCGCCGCACTGATTGTCACCGGCACCGTCCCCTGGATGGTAGCTCCACCCGCTGGTGAGGATATGCTCACAAGGGGAGGAGGGTTTCCCACCACTTTCCCCTCAGAAAAGTTATAGTCGATAAATGATGAGCCTACGGCATGGTCGTAGCTCTTTGGAGGGCTTAAGCTGTGGATCTCTTGGTTATGGACGAGATCAAGTAAGGAAAAAGAATTTAACGTCGTGGGATAGCCGGTAATAGCATCGGTGACGACTATATAGTATCGCTGGTTTGGCATCCCAGAGGGCTTGAGGAGGTCTGTAAAATCGGCAGCGAAGGTCAAAGTCTCGGCAGCAGAGGGATTGGTCCCATCAAATTCACGCCCCCCCCCTTGGTACGAGACTATAGAAATGTTATCATTTACTATAGGCGCCGTCATGCTCGTGGAAGACACTCCCGCCTGCAAACTTATTTGGTTACGTACCGTTTGTGTCACAGAAAATTTTCCAACTAGGCTAGGGGTGTAGTTGGGAGCTTTGGGAGCATTTGCTATCACGCACGAGTTGAGATAACACCCGGCCGGCACGCGGCCTATATGAGGACCGCCTGTAACAGCTGATGCAGCAAGGAATGCATCATAGGAGATCCATATAAATCCAGCATTTCCCCAGCCTGTACCCCAGGAGTTGGCAACGAGAAAAGCTCCCCTTTCTCCTGCGTCTACTACTCCATTGTGGTTCACATCGATCCATAGGGTGTCATCATAGCCAACAATGGTCATGAAATGCCCTCCATAATACCCATTCATGAAATAGGCGGCATACTCTCCCACATGTTTGTTATTAACACCGACAGGGTCTGTCTTAATATTCGTAAATACCCAAGAGTCAATGAAGGTAGCAAAGGTCACTACGTGTCCATTGTTCAATGTATGTTTGATGGCATCAAGATTTTGTGGGCCATCTCCTCCAAGGCCTGGAATCAATGTATATCCTGACATACGATTACTTAAGGCAGCTACCCAATCTTGAAAATTCAGATCCCACGCCGTGTAGTTATTATCATAGGGAAAGTTCACAATGCTTGGAGCACCGTTTACCTGCAATACTCGGTATGCATCCAATACGGAAGAGCCCTGGTCATAGCCTCCATTGATTAAATCATAAGTCCACTTTGGGGAGAGGACCTTAATAAATCCCATCTTATTATTGTTTCCATTTAAAAGACCGATCTCATGAGTTGCCTGATAATACGTGGACCCCCAAGCCACACAAGAGCCGATCTGTCTCTGATTGCCAATGGGCGGAAAACAAGGAAGGAGGCTGTTATCTACAGAGAGAGGCAAAGGAGGATGATCTCCTATCATAGATAAAGCATGCTCTGTAGGCGCTTGTATCGTAGTAAACTCCTCTTTTGCTGACAAAGCCATGGGCATATCCATAGAAGAGAGACCCTGACTTGCAAAATGTGTTTGTATGCGCTCCACCCCCATCTTATTAGGCTTTACTGAGATGACCTTGTGGACATTGTTCTCTAAATGATATTTGTCTTTGTCGCTTAGAGGGGCGAGCCCGCCTCCTTTGTGTTCTACATCTGCAAATAGCTGTAAGGTGATTGCTGCAACAGTGAGAAATAAGAAAAGACATCTCTTCATAACAAGCCTTCCTCCGAGAAAGTTTGGCCTTACATTTTCCCAGATTCTTCTTTAGGAGAGCAACTTAAAAATTTAAATTAGGCGCAAAAAACTTTTCGAAAAATAGAGATTCTGCGATACCTTACGGTTAATCTGAAAACAAAGGGGACCCTATGGAATGTAAAAAACAATTGCTAGCAACATCTTTAGCTCTAACATTAATGGGAAGTATCTTTGCTGATTCAGGAGCAGATCCTGATTCAACTACAAACCAAGCCATGCCTACAGACGAAGGCTACACCCCCTATTACTATAACAGAAACACAAGTGATTTTTTCGTCTATGCTGATTGGATATACTGGCAACCTGTTGTAGAAGATCCGATGGACTGGTGTAATAAATTTACACTCCTTTCCTCTGTCCCTACTGTCACAGACGATTCAGATACTAGATCCTTAGATTATGATTATTCCTCGGGATTCCGCGTGGGAGCGGGGTATCGTTTTGGACAAAATTATCTAGATCAAAACATCAGGCCGTGGCAGATCGAAGCTATGTATACAAGGTTACATACTGCGGAATCGGGCTCTGCAGAAGCGAGAGGCTTAATCAGCGCTAGCCCAGGTTCTGTGTATGAACAGCTTCTGCGAAGATTAGTTCCCACACTCAATGATCGCTTTGAGGATACTGCCCTTCAAGGAAATAGCCGTGTCCATCTAGAATATGATCGTGTAGATGTAGAGTTTGCCTGGCCGATTTGGATGAAATCCAATGTCATTCTAAGACTAATGACGGGAGCCACCTTTGCTTGGTTTGAAAATAATTGGACAACACGCTTCTCTGATATGATAGCGACGTCTCCTTCTGCCGTCGATCCCACATCCTCTACTAAGACAGAACTGGAATGGAACTGGTGGGGTGGTGGACTATTTGGTGGTGGAGACATCTACATGAGTATAGGAAAAGGCTTTGGTTTTTTTGCTAATTCCTCCTTTGCCCTACTTTTTGGTCCCATGGAAGAAAAAGAAGAGTATTCCACTTTTTCCACTATAACAGGACACTTCACGGAAGATGCGGACTTTACCTATCATTTCACTAGTTTCCAACCTGTTGTCAACTTCGGAGCTGGGATAGACTATAAGCATTGGTTTAAGGACAAGGTCATGCTCCACATGTCCCTAGGATGGGATTTCACCTGGTGGTTTGATATGAACCAATTTGGAAGGGTCAATGAAAGAGGATCTCATCTAGCTACCGTTGGACAATACTTCGATGACACAGAACCCACAGACCTAGGATTCCAGGGACTCACAGCAAGGCTGGGATTTGATTTCTAAGTCTAGCCGACTCGTCAACATGTTTAGAGGAAAGCTGACACGACGCTTTCCTCTTTTTTCTTTCTATGAGCTAGAAAGTAGAGAAAGATGAGTTCCATCTCCATCGATGCGGAGCATCTCTCCATGGATTTCTTCAGGCGTATAGTTACCAAGCAAAAAATTCATAAACTTCAATACGCCGCCGTGCGTGACGACAACCACATTTTGTCCCGGATGTTTGCGACAGATTTCTTTAATGGCAGGGATCGAAAAGCGTGCCACATCAGCTTTACTCAGGCCCCCCTCCCCTACGGAAAAGAAGATCCTATCTTCGGAAGACAAAGACTTATACTCGACATAATGGGGATCTTTTTCGTATTGGCTCTTTTGCAATCCTTCTAAATTTCCATGAGACTCCCCTCTTAATAAGGGATCAATAATGATCTCACAGTCGCGGCCATTTTGAATGATAGCAGCGCTCTCTACAGCACGGATTAAACTGGAAGAGTAGATGGCATCAATGGTAACGGCAGACAACTTTTTAGCTATCTCTTGCATCTGGGCCTTGCCCACTTCATTCAACGGGATGTCGATCCATCCTTGCAGCCTTTCTTCTACAGTCCACTGTGTATCTCCGTGGTGGACAATGAAAAGGTGACAGTCGGTCTCTTTAGCTTCTGCTTGTTCCACAAGTCCTAGCTCTTCCTTGAGCTGATGAAATTTTTCAAACTGTGGTAACGCAGCAAACAAAGAACCTGCACATACTATCCCTAGCACGGACAACATAAAGCTTTTTTTACTCTTCATGAAGAAGCCCCCATATAGAATTTCTAGGCAGTATATCAGATCTAAAAGGAAAAAGAAACCGCTGAGAATCATTTACCCTGCTCACCTTTCTAGAATATTGACTTGCTCTA
>JAHFTP010000233.1 GCA_023265495.1 Chlamydiota bacterium | reverse complement strand
AAAAGACCTCTTTCAAAAGGAGAGTTTGCGATTCTTCTCACAAGTGGTATCGGCTTCTCATTTCATGGTCTTCTTTTGGAGATGATTTGATGCGTGGTGTTTTTCTAGGTGTGCTTGCAAGTCTTCTTTCGGCTTTGACGGCTCTTATTGTCGCAGACTCTGGGATGAAGGGCATACACCCTCTTTGGTTGCTCCTTGCTCAGTATCTGGTTGGAATGTTCATGTCTCCTCCTCGAAAACTTCCGATACATGCCCCAATCAAATGGCATCTCCTCCGTCTTGTAGCGGGGCTCTGGGCTTTCGGAGGCTACTATGCTGCTTTGGCCACTCCTGGTTCGAGTCCTTCTGAAATGTCTCTGGTTCTCAACATTGCGCCTGTGCTGGTGATTTTCTTTTCTACCTCCCATTGGAAGTCTCGCTTGGGTTCTGTTCTTGCTTTTATGGGAGTGATCTTGGTTTTATCCAAAGATTTGGCCAGCCTCTCTTTTAGTCATGCCCATCTTCTGGCACTATCAGCAGCCGGAGCCTATGCCGGTTCTTTTCTTCTGTTGGCTCGTCTGGCGCAAAAAGGAGAAACTCCGAGAGCGATCAATTCTTTTTACAATTTCAGTGCAGGTATCTGTGTTTTAGGAACGATCCTCATAGGCCAATTTTCCCTGCCGCCTATTTGGTGGCCCGCTTTAGCTGTTGGATGTGTGGCTGCTCTACGCATCCAAATTCTTACAATCGGTTCCGTCAACCCTGTTGAGTCCGGCAAAATTGCTGTCCTCTCGAATCTTGCTTTTGTGTGGCTCGCTCTCGTCGAATGCTGTCGGGGGACGCATTATGATTCACAGCAGTTGTTTGCATTTGCTCTCGTCAGTGCGGGGGTCGTGCTCGCTAACGCACCTCGACGAGATTCAAATGCATGATGTGAGCATCTTCATAACGGCCGTCCGCATGAGCGAATGCTTGTGGGATGGTGCCGAGCACTGTAAATCCAAGTTTTTTATACAGATTCACAGCAGGGAGATTTTGACTGAGTACAAGATTAAACTGAAGAGCACGAAACCCCAATTTTTGAGCCGTAAGGATCGACTGTTCTACAAGCCATTTGCCCACTCCCTGTCCCCTGTGACTTCGTTCCACCATATAAGATGCATTCGCGATATGCTGAGCATGTCCCGGGAAATTAGACTTCAGACTGAAAACACCTAAAACTTTTTCCTCTGATTTACAAACAAAGACCGAAGAGTTCCCAGAGAAAAAACAGCGCAAAAACTCTTCATGCGTGCTGATGTTATTTGGAAAAGTCGAGCCCGACTGGATCACTTCTTGAAAGATCGCATAAACTTGGGATTCGTCTTCTTTTGCAAAAGGATGCAAACTGAGTTCAGCTTTTGAGGATCCTTGCACAGAGATGGGCTTACCAAGCCGAGCTTTGGTTAATCCCTTTGCAAAAAGAGCGACGCCTTGGTGCACCAAGTGAATATCCTCTTCTGCAAGTGCAAGAAGAGCCTTTTCCACCTGCTTTTGAGCCAGCGGTTCCACAGCAAAAAGCGTCTTGTGGCCTTTTTCTGTAAGCTGAATGAGTCTCCGTCTTTTATCCGTTTTATCAAGAATGTAACGGATAAAACCTTTTTTCACAGCCTTTGCGATGAGACGGCTTACAGTAGATTTATCGAGGATCAAAGCTGTTGCCACGCTCCCTATATCCACTTGCCCCATGCGATGGACTTCTATCAGAAGATGCCTCTCTGCCAATGTGATGCCCATATCCTGATAGGTATCTGCCAAGAGTCCCAACTCCCGGACGACCATTCTTGCGTTATGCCGCAGGCTTTCAATCTCTTCTTTTTTTATTTTATTATGCATATAACATCCATTTAGTTGGTACAGACAACTATATAGGCGCGATTTACGGCGACGTCAAGCTTTTCTTATCGAACGATGTTGTAGGCACTGTTGAAAGAAACCAGGTCAAAGTTGACAAGGTTTGATCAGTTGTCGTAGAATCATGTTATGGAAATTGTTTACTCAAAGCATGCGGTTATCCGAATGCAAGAACGCAAAATCACTCCTGCTGAAGTAGAGACTGTCGTCCTCCATCCAGATGGTAGCATAAAACAGACCTTGGATAAGTGGATTTACTATAAAGAAATACCAAATAGAATAGACTATTTGATAGCTGTTGTCTCTGTTATAAAAAAGATTTCACAAATTGAAGTGATCACCGTTATGGTTCATTTTGAGGTGTTAAGATGAAAATTATATACAGACCTGAAATAGATTACCTATCCATTGATTTTAAAGAGCAGGTTGAAGCAAAGTCTGTCTTTCAAGATGGAATCATTGTGCGTTACGATAAAAAAAATCAGGTCATCGGACTTGATATAACAGACTCCATGAATCTTTTTTTCAAAGGAAATTCATCCTTATTATCGATGAAAGAAGCATGTAAATTTTTAGGTGTCTCTGAGTCAACTATACGCAGAAAAGTGAAGCAGGGTATTTTGCCTTATTCGAAGCCCAACAAGAAAGATTTTTGCTTTAAAAAAGAAGACTTAGTCACTCTAAAATAAATCGAAAAAACCCCAATAATACCAATCAGGTTTCCATAATTGCTATCATCTCCATAATGGTTATGAAGAGCTCATTAATGAGGAACCTTGAGTTTAAA
>JAHFTP010000064.1 GCA_023265495.1 Chlamydiota bacterium | reverse complement strand
ACATCTCGCTCTACATAAGTTTGGAAATAGCTACTATAAGCATTGGATACCGGTAGGTTTTCCTTATAGATCTTAGGGTATCCCCCTTTGAGGATAATTTCTTCCAGAGGGTCGAGGATGTTTGCGCTCCGCATTTCTTGCAAACTAAGTGGAAGGAGTCGCAAAAGCGAGGTTCTTCCGGCTAAAGATTGCGAAACTGCAGAATGCAGTGCGGCCTGGTGGCTGCCCGTCAGGATGAACATCCCTTTTTGGTCCAGCTCATCTACTCGTACTTGAATATAGGACAAAAGATCCGGAGTCCTTTGCACCTCATCTAGGATAGCTCCATGGGGATAGGCCTGCATAAAACTTTTAGGGTCTAAAGTTGCAAGCGACCTATTATTAGCATCTTCCATGTTTACATAAGGCTTTTTAGGGAAGGCATTTCGAACGAGTATTGTTTTTCCTGATTGACGTGGTCCAAGCAGGGTTACAACTGGATATTTAGTTGCAAGTGCTTGTATGTAAGGTGTTAAAAGTCTGCTAAACATGTATTTGTGATAATCTAAAGTTAAGACTCAGATTATCAAAGCTGGAATTATTTGGCAAGAATACTAAACGTCACAGTAGCTCCTAAGCGCTATGGCGGCCAGGAGCTTCGTTTTTATTTATTTTCTAAAGGAATGTAAATTTTTGTCACTCGCTCATCATCTGAAATAGACTTGTCCCATGCGCTGATGTGTTCACAAAAGGGGATTTCATCAGCTAGTTTTTCATTTGAAGATGGATACCATGTTTGAAAAATCTCATTGAAAGCTTCTTCCAATTTACTATAGGGGCCTTTGTGAATAAATGTGGCAAACCTTCCTCCCCTAAGGACCCGTTGACCCACTTCTCCTTTTGGAGAGATCGGCTCTTTTAAAGCTACACAGGCATCGAACCTGCATTTTGCTCTATCTACTATTTGGGGATCATCAAGGCCCATACTATAATAGGTTTTTATTTTTTCACGGCCAATTCCTTCATCTTGTAAATATTTCACAAGAGCTTGGAAAGCCTGGCTTGGCGTTTCTTTATAATCTCCTGTGCGGCGAACGAACAATACCTGCTCGTCCTTAAAGGTCACATATTCTGGCTTTATCATAATTGTCTCCTTATTTGGGATTGTTCTTTTCATAATGGCTCGTACCACTGGCTGCATTGTCTTACGGTACTGGCTTGGAGATGTGCCCATCACTTGGTTAAATACTTTAGTAAAAGAAGAGGGAGTTTCGTACCCAAGGTCAAAGGCTATATCTGTTATGGCTGTGTCGGAATATTGCAATATTCCCGCCGCCTTCTGTAGACGTAGGCGTTTCACATATTCGGATAGAGTCTCTCCCATGTAGGCGCGAAAGAGCCTATGAAAATAGTAAGAGGAGATATGGGCAATTTTTGCCATTTTCTCCAAAGAGAGCTCCTCATCGAGATGATCTTCAATATAAACTAAAACTTTTAAGATGCAGCTGATATGATGAGCATAAGTAGATAATGAACTCATGATGCATATTCCTGTTTTTATCGATCTTTCTCTAGATCATAACAGGCCTCTGTTTTAGTCACTTTTCCATTCTTGCGAACTTTTAGTGTGCCGACTGGATAAAAATGCTTACAAAATAATTTTCTCTCCTTGATGAGGGAAAATGAATTCGATGCCAAGATCATTATATTTTTCTAATTCTTCTTGGATGGCTTTGGTGGGATTTTCTCCTTGGAATAGAGACTCTTTTCTATGTGTGACTATCACCTTGAGATTTTTCAAAGCTCTTCCTTTATGCAGAGGGTCGACTAGTGTAGCTAGAAGGCGCAATTCGTTCATCATGTTGGTTGTGTTGAGATGTCCATAGAGATGGTGACTTGGTTGTTGACTGCTGTAGGAACACTCTAAGAATATAGCGTGCAGTTTTTGTTTTTGGATTAAGGGAACTAATTCTTTCCATATGGTAGCTATTTTTGTGTCTATGCGGGTCCCATCAGACTCGGTGTCACCAAAATAGATAACGAAATCCCCGTTTGTTTCAATAAGGAAGGCAGAGGAGGGAACGCCGTCGTGGTGGAGGGGAAAGGCTTTTACGGATATCTCCGTATCTGGAACAGGTGTTGTTTCATAGCAGGCGAGCCTCTGGTATTGGTATCTATGTAAAATGGGAGATACCCCTTCCGATCCAAAGTTAGGCCAGATTTTCCAGTTAAATAGATGGCTTTTTAGATCGTCGATGACGGGGTCGATGGCAAGTAGATTTTTTTTGCTATCTGCAACAGAGCAGAGGACAAGACCTGATACGTGATCCAGATGTGCATGAGAGATGAGATAAGCTTTTATATGATTTTGAAAGATGTCCCCTATGGGATTCAAAAGGGAGTGCGGGTTAAGGGATATATCTGCAAAGGATCCTTTTTCATAGGCTATTTTTATACCTTCTAATAGAGATCCTGCATCGAGAGCTACAAAATCAGAAGAGTGGATAGGGGCGATCAGATAGGAAGATAAGTTGCTATCGTAGGGGCCTCCTTCACATCCTAGAACAATGATTTGGAATTTTTCTTGGCAAAAAGCCGAAGAAGCTACGAAGAGATCGAGCGATAATCCGAGTAGTATTGCGAGGATCAAAGCATTTTTTCGAAAATACATCCCGTCCATTTGTCTTTGTTTCTACTCTCTTTTATTTTGAAATTTTTGCTTTGCATCCAGTTGATATAGGTATTTTTTTGTTCTGTCAAGATGCCAGAGCAGAGTAAAATAGAAAATAAGCAGCTGTGCTCTTCGATTGTTTCCCAAGCAGTTTTCTGCTCTGCAAAAGTCATATTCATCAAAAGAACATTGTCCTTATCTGCGAAGAGAGCGGGATTGAGCTTTGGGGAGAAAAAAACTCTTTTTTGTAAGTTGTTGAAACAAGCATTTTCCTCTGCGTGGCAAAGAGCCTTTTCATCGATATCTATGCCCTGGACTATGGTTGCATCCATGAGGGCTGCAGCCAGGCTTAAGATGCCGCTGCCACAGCCTACATCGAGAACGCCATGGTGTGGGACATATTGTCCCATCATTTGCAGCATCAGATAGGTGGTGGGGTGGGATAGGTCTCCAAATCCGGGGCCCGGTTTCAATTGTAGAAGGGGAGAATGAGGGTGAAAGTCTGAGAGCGGTATTTCGATCACTCCTTCCTTATAATAGGGGGAAAATGCTTGCCACTGCTCTGCCCAGTCGACCTCTTCGTCGTAGAGTTCATAGCGCTCAATGTGGGTGAAGGGAGGGAAGGGCTCCTCTGCTGCAACGAAGGCTCCAAGGGAGATTTGATTATTTTCCTTGTGGGCAATGGTGTGGGTGATGTCCGGATGGAGAGGGGAAAGATCCAAGAGGATCTCTTCGAGGCGCGCCCTGGGTTTGCCGTAGAAGATATAATATTTTTTCATCGATTTCTCCAGAAATCGGGAACAAAAAATACGAGCAAAATAAATATTTCCAAACGCCCGAGGAGCATCCAAAAAAGAGATAAAGCCTTAGAAAAGGGAGAAAGAAAGGCACAGGCCTCTATCGGTCCAGGATTGCCAAACGATATGCCTGCATTATTGATCATGCAAGTCATAAGACCGAAGGAGGTGTCTAAATCGATTCCATCTAAGACATGTAAAAAACTTCCACAGGCTACGAAGAGCATAACGAGGCTAAAGTAAATGAGAGTTGTTTGTGCCGTCTTGATAGAGATTTCTCTTTCTCCCATTTTTAAACAGCGAATAGAATCTGGGCGAAATAGGGTTTCCATCTTTTGGAAGAGGACTTTGAAGAGAATAGTGAATCTGGCGATCTTTATCCCGCCACTCGTCGAGCCGGACATCCCTCCTAAGTACATCAAAAATACAAGGAGTAGTTGGCAGGAGAAAGGGAAGCTTTCCTTATTGCTTATAGAAAAGCCTGTGGAGGATTGTGCAGAGAGTGTTTGAAAGAAACCAAGACGCAGGGATTCGCTCAAGTTAAAATGCCCTATTTTCCAGAGCAGCAAAGAAATAAGAGTGGCAAAGCAGAGAAGAGTTGCCAGATACGACTTGAGCTCTGGTTCGTAGAGGCGGTAAATTTTTCCACGCATGATATAAAAATAAAGAGTGAAGTTGATGCTACCTAAGACCATAAAGATCATGACAATGAGATCAGTAGAAAAACTGTTGTAATAGGCAAGGCCTTCATTTTTTATACAAAATCCCCCTGTGGACACGGTAGAGAGGCTGAGATTCACAGCATCGAATAAGGGCATGCTGTCATTGGTAATCACAAGTAAAATGCAAGCAGCAGCGGTCAGTCCTACGTAAATCTTCCATAAAAAACCGGCGGTCTCTTTGATGCGCGGTGTGAGGGATTCTTTTGTTGGGCCGGGTACTTCCGCTTCAAATAGAAACTTTCCTCCCAGAGATAGGGCAGGAAGTACCGAGATAAATAACACAATAATGCCCATTCCCCCTATCCATTGCAGCAAATTCCTCCAAAATAACATGGCTTTACTTACGGCATCTAGTCCAATGAGATAAACGTTTGCAGCTGGGTCAAGCACGGGCTTTATCGTGCCCATAAAAGTATAACTCTTTTGTGCGTCGTAGGGGCTTTGTAGGACAATAGGGATTTCTTCCCCTGTTTCAGCGCTATATTTTTGGGGATAGAATACCGTGGATCCTGTTGTTGTTAGTGCAGACATGGATTCAAAGTAGGCGTCAAGGGGATTTGTTAGTGTCTTGCTAAGGGTAAAGGGAAGGGCCCCCATCCCTGCTGCGAGAAGCCATAGGAGGACAACGATAAGAATACTCTCTTTTCTCCGAAAATGTCCGGATGCTTTTTTCCCCATACATAAAAAGAGGCAGGCAAGGAGAAGGCAAAAGAAAAAAGTGCAAACAAAAGAGGACAAACTATGAGGTTGTGGGTGCTCTCTGGAAGGAAGGATTCTCTCATAATAAATGGCTACAGCGATGGGTAAAAGAAGGATATAAGAGAAATAAGAAAAACATCTTCCTAAAACCCTACAAATCTCTTTGCCTTGCATCAGAAAATCTTCTCCAACTCTTGTATGTGCTCTGGGCTACAGATGACTATGATTGTATCTCCAGGTGTTAAGATATGATCTCCTTTTGCTACAGTGATTCTTCCTCTATTTTCTATGAGTGCAATCAGAAAATGTAAGGGTAGATGATTTTTTAAATTCCGAATGGGGATGCCGACAACTTCAGAATCAGAAGAAACCTTCATTTCAATAATTTTTGCTTGATTGTGATAGAGGGAGCTGATCGAGGAAATAGAGCCTTGATGCAAGATGGCATGGATTCTATGAGCTATGCTCACCTTCTCTGAGAGGGAAAATAAGATGCCAAGTCTTCTGAGTAATGTAGAATAGGACTCATCAGAGATTAGGGTAAGAACTTCTTTGCAGCCGGCTTGTTTAGCTAGTGCAGCTATCAGGATATTTGTTTCATTACTTCTTGTGCAGCAAAGGAAAAAGTCGGAGCGAAACATTTGCTCTTCAATGAGAAAATGGATGTCGGAGGCGTCTTGATGCAAGACGATTGCTTCGGGGAATTGTTCTGCAATCATCTTACACGTTTTTTCTTCTTTTTCTATGATTGTTACATGAATGTGACTCTCTATGAGGAGTCGACATAAGTGGAGAGCAATAGAAGATCCGCCGGCAATGGTAACAGAGGACACTTTTTTATAAGGGATTCCAAAGAAATGGTATAGCTGCATCATCTCATCTACTTCCCCGATGATGGTTACCTCATCCCCCGGCAGAATGTAATCTTGTCCTTTAGGGAAGATAATTTTTTCTTTGGGTCTTATCTGGCTTTCCTGGAACGATTTTCTTCTGATGAGGCCTACGAGTAAGTTTTTGGGCAGAGGCAATTCGGATAGATTTTTTTTAAAATAGGGCCAGTGGCTAGGAACAAGGATGGTTCTCATTTGAACGGAGCCATGCGCGAAGGACTCTACAGCAAGATTTCCTGGATGAGAAATAGATTTTAACAAGTCATGGGCGACAATGAGCTCTGTGCCAATAAAATGGTCGACAAAAAAAAGTCTTGCAAAATCTAATCTAAAGCGATCGAGAAAGGTGTTTTGTCGGATCCGGGCCACTGTTGTCGGGTATCCCAGGTTTTTAGCAATGGAGCAGGCTACGAGGTTTGTTTCGTCGTCACTGCTGAGCGCGATGAAAATATGAGGATTATGATCGAGGAGCTCTTCTAAAAGTTTCCAATCTGTTCCGGACCCGTGTTTTACCGCGATGTCTGCCTTTTGAGACACTTTTTCTAGGGCTTGTGGGTTTTTGTCCACAATGACTACGTTATGTTCTTCTTCTGATAGTGTTGTGGCAAGATAGCTTCCCACTTCACCGGCGCCTAAGATCACTATATTCATAAAAAAGTCAGGCTTGTCTTCCTCGATTAGAAACAAAGATCAATGTAGACCAATGCTTTCTTTTTTCACACTAAATCCTTATACAATGCAACAGACTGCAGCTAGGGCCTCTTAGGTGTTTTTCTCTAACCAACAGGCAGGCAGTATCGAAAGTGGAAATAGCAAAGATAAGGTCCCTCTCCCTTAAAAGCACGCCATCCTTTGTCTGCTTTCACTGGGGATCAACGATTTTTTCCGAGCAGACAATGGATAGGACTAACATACAATCACATGACCGCCTTTATTATGCCTATGTAATCACTTCGGTTTACGAGATCTCTAATTTTATTTGCATCGATACTTAGCGTTTTAGAAAAACCGTCTACATAAGGAAGTAATTGTTCTTTTTTATTTTCTTCTTTCATTTTGTCTTCAAACCCCTCCACAAAATTGTCCCATTTAAAATGGTTTTTGGAAATGGTGTATAGGCATTTTTTTAAGTAAGAGTCGCTTCCGATATAGCCCAGGAAACGAAGCGGATGCACATGGCGTATTTCTTTCCCTTTTTTCTCTAGGGAGTTTTTTTCAAGTAAGAGCTCAAACACATTTTTTTCGGCCATGGAGGTAATAATTTTACGGATGTTTCTTTTGTCCGTGTCAGTAATCGAAAGCTGGTTAAAGTAATCGATGTCTTCGTCATTTATAACAGCAGAAGGGGGAGGTGTTTCTGGCGGCTTAGGATCGGAAGAGGGGTGGAATTTATGGGAAAACAGCTGTAAAGGGACTTGCTTTATTTTGAGCGGAGAGGGTCTATTTTCTAGCAAATACCTAGTTTCAATGGGTTTTTCCAGGTCTTCCTCAGACAAAGTATCTGCCAAGCTGGGAGGACATACAAATACAACATGGATATCCATTTCTTCAAAAAAAGAGTCTAGGTAGAAAGATATGTCTTCTTCAGAAAGGACGTCTACATATTGGATAGATGTATGTAGACATGCAGCAAGATCCACGGGAATATCTATAGTTTGTGTGCTTTCATAAAAATAATAGGCGAGCATGGGGAGATAGTTGGAGACAAGATCGGCCTGTTTGTTTGCTAAAAAGGATTTTGTCTTTTCTTTTGCTAAGAGAAATTCACTCCCATTAAATCCTTTCTCGCAGATTTGGGTAAACTCTTGCAAGATGGCTTCATATTGATCTAAGTCTTCCTTTGTTTGGCCATCCACGGACAATAATAAGTGATTAGGGAGCCATGTATTTGTTTGATAACAAGAGGTGAAAAGGGTTTTTTTTGTTTCTACCAAGGCCTCTAACCTGGTTTTAAGCATTTCTTGGATGATGAGCTCAGCAGTAAGTCGTTTTATTTCATCCCCAGAATGGATGTTGATCGGTGGTCTTTTTATTCCTAAAACCAGTCTTGGTATTTTCAGATCGGGATCAAAGAGTATTTCCTTCTCTTCTTCTACTTTAGTGGCGCAATTGGAGAAGTATGTGTTTTTCTCAATTAAGTCTGCAACGGCTGCAGAGAGGAATGCCTCCATATCTTTTTTTTGGATATCTCCTACTACGACAATAGAAAAACTTCGGCAAGAGCCTCCTTCCTTTATGTGAGAGACAATAAATTCCTCTACTTGTACAAAGTCCTCTTTCTTAAAATCTGCAATGTAGAACTGTTCTACTCTTTCTACGCTTTCAATAGCTACTAATAGTGCCGTTTCTTCAGGCACCTTATTTTGTTCTTTTACAATGATTCTATTCGCATTTTCTCCCCAAACGCTAGAAAGGGGAACGAAAAAGCAAATAAGGGAAAGAAAGGAAACGAAACACGTGCTTGGTAAGCGCATAACTACAACCCCTTAGGAAAAAAGAGAAATGTGGAGTTATAAGAAAAATGTTTTTTTCTAAGCAACCTATTTTTGCTTAAGGGTTTTTATTTATTTTTCTTTCTCTTATGGGGATTTGCAATAAGTAAAATCAAAAAAAACATTTACATTAAGAAGAAAATTGCTATGTATGGAAATAAGGCAAAAGAATGGGGAGGTAGGATGCGTCCTACAATTTTTTTATTTGGAGAAGCAGAAA
>JAHFTP010000232.1 GCA_023265495.1 Chlamydiota bacterium | reverse complement strand
TCTGTAAACAGAGAGCTTGATGCTCTTTCAGAGGGACTTGCAAAAGCGATAGATTTTCTAGCGCCGGAGGGGATCATGGGTGTCATCAGTTTTCATAGTTTAGAAGATCGCATCGTAAAAAACCTCTTTAGAATGGCTGCCAAGTCGAGCAAGGGGCAAGTAGCTCCTGTGTTAAAGCTTTTAACAAAAAAACCGTTAGTTCCCTCTTGGAGTGAGACTAAACTCAATCCAAGGGCTAGAAGTGCTAAGCTCCGCTTTGCACAAAAATTGTGAGGTCGTGATGAGAAAGGGATTGATGATTCGTGTTTTCCTCTGTCTATCTGTGTTTAGCCTTTGCCTGTTCTCTTACTTAGAAAAGCAAAATGAGGTGACGCAGCTCAAGCTCCACATCCCTAAAGTTGCTAAAGAAATAAAAGCTCTGCACGAAGATAATGCGAAATGGCAATATGAAATAAGTCAGCTTGAAAGTCCTGAGAATCTCATGGAGCTGGCAAGAGATTCTAGGTACAGCCATTTGCGGTATCCATTAACAAAAGATGTCCTTACCATGCAGCAGGGTATTGCCTTGCAAAGCCCTGCTGTGGATAAGAGCCAAACGATTTCTATCGAACCTAAACTGACACTGGCTGTAGGAGCAAATGGGCAATGAGTGAAAGACGTTCGCGCGGTGAGGATTTTCTCAAAAACCGCAAGCGTCTGGTGTGGGTATCTGTTTTCACCACTTTTCTTTTCTGTCTTTTGATCATTCAGTTTTACAAAATACAAATTGTAGAGGGAGATAAGTGGACAAGGAAAGCTTTGGCCCAGCATCAGCTTGCAATTGTGGAGCCCTTTAAAAGGGGAACGTTTTATGCAAATGGTTCTTTGAGGGAAGGACACCCTGAAGCTCTTCAAGCCTTTGTTACGGATATCCCTAAATTTCATCTGTACGCAGACCCCACCTCTCTTCCAGAGCCATTAAAAAAGACGGTGGCGCAAAAGCTCTCTTCTTTGCTTAAGGTGCAGGAGGGAGATAGACATAAACTGCTCGTCCATCTACAAAAAAAATCGCGAAGTAGGAAGCTCTCCGCATGGATGAGTAGAGAACAAAAAGTGTCTATAGAAAACTGGTGGTTTCCTTTTGCAAAAGCACATAAGCTGCCGCGCAACGCTCTTTTCTTTGTGCAAGACTACAAAAGATCTTACCCCTACGGAAAAACCTTAGGACAGGTTTTACATACAGTAAGAGAGGAAAAAGATCCTAAAACGCACCAACATATTCCTACAGGTGGGCTAGAACTCGTCTTTGATAAGCTCTTGCAAGGCAAAGAAGGAAAAAAGGTGTTGCTGCGCTCTCCAAGAAATCCCTTGGATGTGGGGAGGGTGGTTAGATCCCCAGAAAATGGAGCGGACGTCTATCTGTCCATTAATCATTATCTGCAGGCGATATCAGAGGAAGAGATCGCCAAAGCTGTGAAAAGAGCGAATGCAAAATCCGGCTGGGCCATCATGATGGATCCAAGAAGTGGAGAAATCCTCGCCTGGGCGCAATATCCTTTTTTTGATCCTAGCCAATATCGAAGCTATTTTAATGATCCAAAATTATTAGATCATACGCAAGTCAAAGGGATCACCGACCCTTATGAGCCCGGCTCTACCATGAAGCCGCTGACACTTGCTATTTGTCTGCAAGCCAATGCGGAACTGAAGAAACAGGGGAAAAACCCGGTGTTCTCACCCGATGAGAAAATTGCGGTATCTAATGGCCACTTTCCCGGAAGATCCTCTCCTATACGAGACACGAGGCTCCATCATTTTCTGAATATGCAAATGGCTCTGCAGAAGTCTTCGAATATCTATATGGCTCGCATGATCCAGCGCACCGTGGATGCGCTGGGAGAAAAATGGTATAGGAATGCATTGCATGATATTTTTGGTTTTGGTGTAAAAACCGGTATAGAGCTCACGTCAGAGAGCGCAGGCCTTCTCCCCACCCCGGGCAAGCTCAATCCCAATGGCACGTTAGAATGGTCTGTCCCCACCCCATTTTCCTTAGCTTTCGGACATAACGTTTTGGCAAGTAGCCTGCAAATGCTGCGTAGCTATGCCATCTTAGCCAATGGGGGATATGACGTGAGGCCTACACTTGTCCGCAAGGTGACCAAAACAAACCCTGATGGCACCATAGAGATCTTACTTGACAATACAGGCGAGGAAAGAATACAAAGTTTCCGTCGTTTACTCGATCCCGACATTGCTGAGAAGGTAAGAGTAGCGATGAAGTATGTGACCAAGCCCGGCGGCAGCGCCCCTAAGGGAGATATTTTTGGTTATACCGAAGGGGGCAAGACGGCGACATCGGAGAAAATTATTAACGGGGTTTATTCGCGTAAGGACCACATATCTACATTTATTGGCTTTGCGCCGGCAGAGCAGCCGCGATTTGTCCTTCTCATCGCCATCGATGAGCCTGAGTATAAATTTATTCCGGGCATTGGAAAAAATCAGGCCGGAGGGAATTGCGCCGCTCCCTTTTTTGCGGAAATTGGAGCGAGGGCATTGCAATACTTAGGTGTGGCCCCTGACGACCCTTATGGGTATCCCGTAGGAGATCCTCGCAGGAGCAAAGAGAAGGCAGATTGGGTAAAACAGGCGGAAGAGCTGCAAAAGAAATACGCTGAT
>JAHFTP010000063.1 GCA_023265495.1 Chlamydiota bacterium | reverse complement strand
AAGGGGGAAAACCACTGCCATTGAAGGTACAGAATACAAGATTCTCTTAAATGACACCGTATGGGAAGCTACGAAACAAGTTGATGACAATCGCATCCTACATGCAGGAATCTCTACAATCGATTCCCCTCAATTTGTAGAAGAGGAATTCCGTACTGCCTCACGCGCATTAGAGGAGCACCCTCACATGCGCATCATTGTCAGATACAAGCCGAAGAGTGAATCTGATGTTCCTTTTGTTCGGGGCGAAGGTTTAGGGCTGAGTTGGGAGCATGGAGAAAGAATGACTTGCATTGGAGACGATCTCTGGATCTTGGAAAAAGAGAAAGCTTCCGACATTGATAGCACTGAATATAAAATTCTCCTTAATAACAGCGTATGGGAAACAGCTATCAGCAACCACATAATCTACGAGGGGATCCCTAGAATTATTTCCCCACAATTTACCTAAGGAAGCCTTTTTTTTCTTCTCGATGAATAAGTGCTCGCAAAGCCGTATAACAGAGTTTATATTGTTCTTTTGCTTGCACCATTCTGTGAAAACGACCCTCACCCGGGCTACGTTGCTCTCTAACACTTTGTTTTACATCGAGAGGTTCTTTATTTCCCCATTTTATGTGTTGCTCATAGACAGAAGCAAAAACCGCAGTCCTTCCCACTCCCGCCACGCAGTGCACGACTACAGGACTTGCACTTGTCCCTTGTTCTTCTTTTGTTTTACTAACAAGCCTTGCCACGCAATCAGGATGCCCCACGCCAAAATCTCTCCAATTGAGATAATGGAGGTGTACGACTCTATGTGTAGACTCCCCTTTGCGCACTTCTAATACACTTCTCTTTATGGCATGGTATTCTTCTTCAAAGGGAGATTGCCGCCATATCGGATTTGTCTCGATGGTGGGCGCTTCCAAAAGATGCACTTCAATAGCCCCATGAAAATGGGGGGCGTCCACCCTCTCCGGAAAGTAGGTGTGTCCCCCAAAGTCTACTTGATAGTTTAGCATCACAATAACTGCGCTCTTTTCCTCTAGGACCATTTGCCAGAAGTCTTCTCTTGTATGAGGAAGAGGAGATTGTGTACCAATGAGAAGTTTATTATAGAGATAGTTTGCGTTGATATAGCGTCCCGTACTTAGAGGAACTAGGGTCTTGTCAAACACCAAGTTACAATGGTTAAAACGATTAAAAGCCCGGTTTTCTTCCCTGCGGCAGATATTTGTCTCCCTAAGGGAACCCTCACTGGACCCGGCACTATTGAGCTCATCTATTTCAGCCATAATCTCCGCGTCTGTCTTATTAAGAGACGCTACAGAACTGAGAGAGTGTTTTCTCTCTATTATAGCATCAAAGCTCTCTTTTGCCGAGGAGGGGAAAGGGATGCTCCCAAATCCTCCATAATGTCCTCTTGTATCCATGAGAAGACGGCCTAGGGCATTTTCCCCTTCTCCTGTAGAGCCTTCACACCAAAATCGATCATCTAATAGAGGGCTACTCGTCGCCGCCAGATAGGTGCCAAGCGTTGAGAGCAAATGGTCTAGCAGCAAAGGGTTTTGTCCAAATTTTGCCTTTAGCACATGGGACATGACCTCTTCTCTGTTCCAATGGGGGCTCGGTGCTCCCTGCTGCGCAGCAATTGCTAGGAGCTCATCCCCACTTACTCTGCTACATCTTTCCTGCAAATCTCTTTGTCCTGCGTACATCTGCGCAATAAAAGCATGCAGAGCAGAAGGATACACAATCCCCCCAAATTCAAAATGGCAAGGATAGGACAAATCCAAACAGGTAACAGCAAAGTGACTTTTACTATCCCCAAAATAAAGACATTTCTCTTTGTAAGATAAGGATATAAGAGACTCTCCTTCCTCTTCTATTGCGTCGGAGCACGGCAAGGATGGTTTCATAGAAGCAACGACAATGCGATATAATTCCTCAGCCTTTCTTTGAGCAGCTGTATAGTCTCTTTCTAAAGAAGGAAGATCCTCCGCACCGACTCTGGCCACTTCAAACTGCCTTTGTAGATTTGCCTGCGCAATAGAGCAAGATAAATAGCTTAAAAGGGAAGGATCCTTTTGCACAGTTTCGGAAAGCGCCATAAACCGCGCACATTCCCTCAAGAACGCAGATTGTGCAGTGTCTGATGAAGTGCGTACACACATAGCCCCCCCTAGATCTTGCAATCTAGCATAGCAGAAAGAAGAAGGGTTTTTATACTAAAAAAATGAAATACATCTATACAATTTTCTTTGAGCCCAGCTGAGCCTGCGAAATTCTTAGCACTTAAAACCTTCGTTTGCTAAATTGTTGCCAAAAAAGCAGATATTTCCTACAATCCATGAGGAGTAAATTAGATAACCCCCATTTTAAGCAAAAAAGGAGAGATTGCAATGACACAACAAACAGCAAAAAAAAACCTACTAAAACCTCTTGGCAATCGAGTACTGGCAAAGCGTATTGAGCAAGAAGAAAAGCTGAAGGGAGGAATTATTCTTCCTGATACTGCAAAGAAAAAGCAAGAAACCGCTACAGTGGTAGCTGTTGGCCCTGGCATCCAATCCAAAGAAGGGAAAATGATCCCTGTTCCCGTCCAAGTGGGAGACATGATCTTGATGGATAAATACTCTGGCCAAGAAGTAACGATTGACGACGAGGAATTCGTCATCATGAAAGCCGAAGATATCATTGCAGTAATTCAATCATAATTTAAAAGAGGAAAACGTTATTTTATGGCAGCAAAAAACATTAAATTTAAAGAAGAAGCGAGACAGAAGATTTTGAAAGGGGTGAGGATACTTGCCTCTGCAGTAAAAGTCACTTTAGGCCCTAAAGGAAGAAATGTTGTTATAGACAAGTCTTTCGGCTCTCCACAGATCACGAAGGACGGCGTAACAGTAGCTAAAGAAATCGAACTAGAAGACAAGCACGAAAACATGGGCGCCCAGATGGTGAAAGAAGTGGCCAGCAAAACTGCTGACAAAGCGGGTGATGGGACCACTACAGCTACAGTACTTGCAGAAGGCATTTATTACGAGGGCCTACGCAACGTCACAGCCGGAGCTAACCCTATGGAGCTCAAGCGCGGTATCGAGAAAGCAGTGAAAGAAGTCACTGAGCAGCTAAAGGCCTTAAGCAAGCCCATACAAGACCGCAAAGAGATCGCTCAAGTAGCGACCATCTCTGCCAATGGAGATGTGGAAATTGGAGAAATCATAGCCAAAGCGATGGAAAAAGTAGGAAAAGATGGAACCATCACAGTGGAAGAAGCAAAAGGCTTTGAGACAACACTGGACATCGTAGAAGGAATGAACTTCGATCGCGGCTACGTCTCTGCGTATTTCATGACAAATCCTGAAGCACAAGAGTGTGTATTCGAAGACGCTTATGTACTTATCTATGACAAGAAAATCTCCGGGATGAAAGAGTTTCTTCCCCTCCTGCAAGCTGCAGCAGAAAGTGGACGGCCCCTTGTCATTATTGCAGAAGATATCGAAGGCGAAGCCCTTGCTACGCTAGTAGTGAATCGTCTGCGCGCCGGCCTCAAAGTTTGTGCTGTCAAGGCCCCTGGCTTTGGCGACAGAAGAAAGGCCATACTGCAAGATATAGCGATACTCACCGGAGCAGAGTTTATCAGTGAAGAACTCGGCATTAAGTTAGAGAGCGTTACCTTAGACATGCTCGGCAAAGTGAAAAAAATCGTTATCAAAAAAGACGATACAACAATTGTGGAAGGGGGCGGACAAAAGAGTGCCATCCAAGAAAGAATTGCCTTAATCAAGCGTCAAATAGCAGAGAGCACATCTGACTATGACAGAGAAAAACTACAAGAGCGCCTAGCAAAACTAGGAAGCGGCGTAGGTATCATACGCGTTGGCGCTGCAACAGAGATAGAACTCAAAGAGAAAAAAGACCGAGTGGATGATGCGGTGCATGCAACAAAAGCTGCGGTGGAAGAAGGCATCCTTCCTGGCGGAGGCGTAGCCTTTTTACGCACGCTTCCTTTTGTAGAAACACTAGCGAAAGGACTTACGGGAGATGAAAAAATTGGCGCAGAGATCATCATAAAAGCTCTGAGCTATCCTCTTCGTCAGATTGCAGAAAATGCAGGAAAAGAGGGGTCTATCATCATACAAAAAGTCCTGCAAATGCAGACATTGGAAGGATGGGACGCACAAAAAGATGAGTTTGGCAACATGCTTACAATGGGCATTGTAGATCCCACAAAAGTAACCAGATTAAGCATTGAGCTTGCAGCATCCGTCGCAGCTCTTCTTCTCACAACCGAGGCAATCATCTCTGAGGAAGTAGAAGAAAAGGCATCTACCGGCTCTGCCATGAGTGGTGCAGACTACTAAGACTGAACAGTCTGACCTGTTTTTATAGGCGCCTATTATTTAGGCGCCTTTCCTTTTTTGGTTCCTCCTCTTGATATATACTTATTATTTTATTACTCTACAGAAAAGAGCAAAGGAGAGCCTGTCATGAGACGTTTTCTATCCCACCTACTTGGCTGGACAGTTTTACTGCTAATTGTTTTGGTAGTGATCGCTTTTATAGGCTGGTCAAGGGTGCCTGATATGCTTGCTAATAACATGTCTAAGAAGATGCATGTCACAGTGAGCATTGGAGACATTGGTCTTTCCTGGAAAGAGATCTCTATTAGCAATGCAGAGATTGGCAATGTCAAAGGAGGCATCCTGCCTAAGGCTTTTTCTGCCGAGCAGATCTATGTGAATGCGCCTCTTAGCAACTACTTAGATAAGGTGATTGTCATCGACCAAATTGCGGTTAATGATATCTACTTAGGCTTAGAATTTGATTCAGCCAAGAGCACAAATGGGAATTGGACGACCATTATGAAAAATCTCAAATCCTCCACTGCTGTTAAAGAAAAAGAGAGTTCGTCTGGAAAGATCGTCTTTATACGATCTCTTCTTTTAACCAACATCTCTGTTGACGTTGTCTATATAAAAGAAGGAGGCAAAGTACAAAAGCTCCCTCCGATCAAAAGCATAGAACTAAAAAACATCAGTACAGAAAAAGGGATTCCTATGGATCAACTTATGAATTCCGTACTCGGACAGATGCTCCAATCCGTATTCATCAAACAGAACTTACAAAACATGCTACAAGATATTATCCAAAATCAGAGCGACATCCAAAAGTTTCTTTCCCCCTTCAAGGGGTTTTTCAATGCAAACCCAACGGACCCAAAAATAGAAATAGCCATTAGTGAATAAATCCTTTACACTTCGTCGATATGCAAAGCCCCCAGAAGGGGGCTTCTTTGCCTTGTCTTTTGCATTTAACATAGAGGATTTTTATGAGCAGAGCATCGTGGATCTCACCAAAAATGTTTTCTTCTTTCTCTAAACACCCGGCCTACGCCTGGGCTATCTGGTTACTTAGCGCTCTATTTATGTTTTATAAGTATGCGCTGGAAGTGTCTCCGAGCGTTATGACAAAAGATTTGATGGCAGCCTTTCACATTGACGGCGCAGAGCTCGGCAACCTCGCTGCCACCTATTTCTACTCTTACCTGATCATGCAAATACCTGCCGGCATTTTACTCGACAAATTCGGGCCAAGAAACATGACCACCATTGCTATGGCGCTCTGCGCCGGAGGAGCTATCCTCTTTGCTAATGCAAACACCGTTTTCTTAGCCTGCGTGGGAAGGTTCCTCACTGGAGCCGGCGCCTCTTTTGCTGCACTCAATTGCTTAAAGCTCGTGGCAAACTGGTTTCCCCCTAAACGATTTGCTCTGATGGCAGGGCTTATGATGACGGTCGGAATGCTAGGAGCAGTGGGAGGACAAGCCCCCCTCTCTGCCTTCATCTCCTATTTAGGGTGGAGATCTGCGATCGAAGCCATTGCTTGGATAGGTGTTGCCTTGGTCATCCTATTTTGGCTTGTAGTAAGAGATGCCCCCAAACACCAAGAACATATCCTCAAAGCAAAAGACGTCAAACGCATAGTCGACGGCGGCAAACAGATCGTAAAGAACAAACAATGCTGGTGGGTATCCATCTACAGCGGGCTTGCCTTTGCTCCCGTCTCCGTATTCGGAGGGCTGTGGGGCGTGCCGTTCCTTGCGCAATATTATAACCTATCCCATACCAAGTCTGCTCATGAAGTATCCCTTATTTTTATCGGCTTTGCCATCGGAGCACCTCTCACCGGCTGGCTCTCTGACAGGATAGGAAAACGCAAGGTAGTCATGTTTACAGGGACGATCATTTCCCTGTTTATCATTTCCTTTGTCTTGCTCTCCCCCCCTCTCCCATTAAACGTGCTTAGCACATTACTGCTCTTCTTTGGCATCACCATCAGCGCATTTTTGCTCAGCTTCACCATGATTCGGGAGATCAATGCCCCCATTATGGCTGCGACGGCTGTAGGCTTTATGAATACGTTCAACGCCCTGCTAGGCGCCGTATCTGACCCCATGACCGGTAAATTTTTGGATCTTGGCTGGCAAGGAGCCATGGAAGGAGGGGCTAGGGTATTTCCTACAGAGACCTACCGCCTGGCCTTGCTGACATTACCCGCCTACTTGGTGATTGCACTGATTGTCATGCTCTTTATCAGAGAGACCTTCTGCAAGCCCCAGTATCCCGCCTCCCTGCCTTAAAATACCGGCAAGCGTAAAGAGAGAGGTTTTCTCTCTCTTTACGTTGAACAGCCTCAAAAAAAGCCTCCTCTTATTGAAGAGAAGTTTTTACACCGCCTTTTCAAGTTCGAAGCGCACTAGCGGCTATTTAAAGAAATTTATTTACACTATTTGTGCACTTCGAACTTGAAAGGGCGACACACAAACACCCTATCTCTTTGGTACTCATATTGATATAGCCTTCTTTCACGTTAACTATCTTCCGGTAATCTTATTTTTTATAAAAAATAAGATTCCACAATAATGGTTTATTGCAAAAAACAAACCACCTTTGTTATAATTATTTTTATATTAATATCAATCTTTTAACAAGCAGAAATTAAACAAAAAAATTGAAGGAGTGCGGTATGAGTACAAGGAATATACCGAGTGCACAAGAGGTTAGAGCGTGTGAACTATCGGGTGTGTGTCACCATAGACTTATGCAGGCCAGAGGATGGCAAGAATATCTACACCAGCAACCGAATATCAACCTACAAGAGCGTGAAAAGATCAAAGATTTACTAAAAAGTCTGGAATCCAATGTGTCTGAATACTTATCCATTAGCCTAGAGAAAGAACGCACTTCGGGCAAGCTTCTTCGCGAGTCCTCTTCCGAACCGTTTTTACAAGACATTCGCCAGATTTCCAAAGAACTGACAGATCTTATGCAACGAGCAGAATCGGTTGCGCAGCAAGCCGGCGTGGTTCCTGTGGGGGCGACTGCAAGAAGCTCGGATTCCCTACGAGACACCACATTCTGTACTTTGGCCCAAGTAGCCGCTGCATTTAGACAAAATAACGAAGAAATGGCTATGGAGGCCTTTGCAGAACTGCCAAAGAAAGTACAAAACCAAGTGTTTAAAAATATGCAGGATATACTAATGTGTCGGGAATCTTCGGCAAACGCAGTTGGTCGGGTGGCATTTTTATCCCCTTCCAATGACGACGTCAAGAAGAAGTCAGATACTCCAAAAGCTGCCAAACATGAAAAAGCGCTTGCAGTAGAAATGCTGCTCACTCCTCCGATGCTGCTCACTCCTTCCAGGATTATACAAGAGATTCTCGCTAATATAGACAATGAATCGAGGGTAAAGGTATTGTTCCCTCTATTACCAGATGTGCTACAATGGAGAGTTTTTAGAGCAACGTGGGAGCTCGCAGGGGAGCCTAGGGGGAATGATGAATATGGGCGGGAGGCATTCCTGGGTCAGAATGGACTATCTGCAACACCTGAGCAAAGACGTCAGGCTCTTCAATCCATACAAGAGGATGTATGTAAGTATGAAACAGAGGTCCAATCCATCTTAGATTCAATACGAAAAAAGATCGCAAAACATCCTTCGGATGACCTGAAAACAAAACATGAGATGATAGCTGCATTATCTTCTATAATGCGGGGATTGGCACAGGGATCTGTCTCTGATAAATGCACAGAAGACGCTATGGAAAAATATCCCCTACTGCGCTCTATGGACGATGTGTTATTGTCTTTTCCTACGAGGTCTTCTTCCGGTACTTCACAAGCATCGACAACTCCGGTCGCAGAGATACCTGTAGTACAAAGCCGCCCTTCGACCTCAACGTCTGAAGTCGAGAAAAAATCATCACCCCCTATCACTAGTTCGATCACAGAGATACCTGTAGTGCAAAGCCACCCTTCGACCTCAACGTCTGAAGTCGAGAAAAAATCATCACCCCCTATCACTAGTTCGATCACAGAGATACCTGTAGTGCAAAGATGCGCTCCGCTCTTAGTGTCTGCTGTGGCAGACGCCTTGATAGTAAGCGGCAGGTTAGATATGTTGCGAAGAGAACTTGAGGGAGTGGAT
>JAHFTP010000062.1:4837-8485 GCA_023265495.1 Chlamydiota bacterium | reverse complement strand
AGTCGGCCTACTGGTCTAAGGGTGTCTATACTTGTGCTACCTGTGATGGCCCTTTATACAAGGACAAGGTTGTAGCTATTGTAGGAGGGGGAGATGCAGCTCTTTTAGAAGCTCAGTACCTATCTAACATAGCTAAGAAGGTGTACGTGCTTGTCAGAGCCGGAGAGTTTCACGCTATGGAGAAAAAAAGAGAACAAGAGGTCCTTGCAAAGGCCAATGTAGAAACACTCTTTTACTCCACGGTGCAAAAGATCCGAGGATCCAAGATCCAAGTAACCTCTTTGGTGATTAACAAAAATGGCGTAGAGCAAAATCTGCAAGTAGACGCCCTTTTTTTAGCTATTGGATCGAGGCCCAATTCCTCTTTATTTCAGGGGCAGCTAGAGCTCAGCGACAAGGGGTATATCATCCTTAAAGAGGGGAGCCAAACTTCTACTCCCGGTGTTTATGCAGTAGGAGATGTAGCAGATCCTTTCTATCAACAAGCGATCTCTGCTGCGGGGGATGGGGCGAAGGCTGCCATGCAGTCCTATCACTATTTGCAATCTGCCGGCCTTCTCACTAAGCTGGCGCCGCAAAAGATCGTTAAAGAAGAAAAGGTTCCTCCGATACAGGAGATCACAAGTTTAGCGCAGCTGCAAAAAGAAATTGCGGAGAGCTCTGTTCCTGTTTGTGTAGATTTTTATGCTTCTTGGTGCGGGCCTTGTCGTTTTCTGGGTCCTAAGTTGGAACATTGGGCAGAAAGCAGCCATGGTAAAATCAAGTGTTTTAAAGTAAATGTCGAAAAAGCGGAGGAGATTGCTCGTTTCTACCGCATACAGGCGATGCCGACGGTCATTGTCTTTGATAGCAGCGGCAGAGTGCTCCATAGGAAAACAGGGACGGCAGACATCCTCTCCTACATGGAAGAACCTGCTTTTTAAAATAAAAAGAAGAAGGGGATCTAAAGGGGGCAGGCCCCCTTTAAAACCCCTTTTGTTCTTTCTTTCTAGATATAGATGTTCAAAGCGATGATGCCGCTTGCGAACTGAGCGACATTTCTCCCGGCCACTGTGAACCACACGCCGCCGATGATACCTACGTTAGCATTCCAGTTGTATTCCAATGCGGGAGCCAAGCTAAACTGCTCGGAGGAGCCGTTAGTTACGCTCGCTGGGGATCCCCCGATGGATAGGGTCCCGGGGCTTCCTGAGAAGCGGTCCTTGTTGGAATGAGCATATAAGAAGTCGCTAGCTATTACCCACCTTTGTGTTAAGCTATATTCAAAGCCGAAGTCTACGCTAAAGTTGTTTCCGGGATAAGCAGTTCCTGCTGTGCCGAAGCCCCCTCCATACGTGTTAAATCCCCTTACATGCACAGGTGTTGGTACGGAGTAGTTAAAAGCAAGCCTTCCGTTAATGTAGTGAAGATCTTTGATGTGAAACAATCTAGAGAAGACGAGCGCGACAGCCGGAATCCAGGACCCTGCGCCGATGGCGTCAGTGCCTAGTTTGTTTGGATCGAGTTTCTGGTAGGAGCCAAGAGGAATGTTGGCTTTGAGCGATAGTCGAATTGCGGGCCACCAACCTGTTGCTGTGTCAGAGAGCAGCTGGATATCAAATCCTACGGGGATGTCTCCAAATCCTACTGTGTGCTCTCCTTGCGTCTCGTTATAAAATACTTGTGGGGTAAATTGAAAATCTAATCGAGGACACAGCCCTATCTGAATAGGGAGCTGAAAAAGGCCGCTGTAGAAGTTGGGAGTAGAAAAGCTATTCCAATGGGTGTCATATTTCCCTGTGTTTACCGTGCAGTAGACGTAAGGCTCTATGTTAGCATGATCGGGAGGGATGACATGACCTGAGGGGGCGAGCAAGGGTCCTGTAAACCAAGGAGAGGGGATATCCTTTGGTAAGGGGTGAGTTTTGAAGAAGAGGAAGTCGCTATAGCCCGGGCTCGTCATAAGGCTTGCTGCTAGCAGCGTAGAAGCAAAGGCAAAAGATTTCATTTTCATAAAGTTGTACCTATTTGATTTACATAAATCGTTGCAAAACATCTTGAAATAACTCAACACCCAGCTCAATCAAAATAAATAGCATGAGGATCGCCAAGACACATTTTCCTCCGGGGAGTTGCTGAGAAGTCTTTGGTAGTTTTTTCCAATATCGTCCTACCCATACCATGAGTGGTGGGAACAAACCAAATAATATGGCGCAACTGTAGCCTCCGGCGTATCCCAGTGCTTTTAAAAAGATATGGGGATACGTAAATGTAATGAGTAGAGGAGGAACAAAGACAAGAAGGCATAAAAATACTTTCTTCCATCCCTTCTTGGACATCTTTAAGCCGTCGGAGAGGAAGTCCAAATACGCTAAGGATAGAGCTATGTACGAGGTGGTGAGGGTGAAGAATGCAAAGGACTTGCCCACGCTAAGAAAGAAAGAGTTACCAACAATTTCTTTTAAGGGCCAAACGGCATTTTTTCCTAAGGTCTTTGCCTCGAGCAGATGGTCAAATGGAACAATTCCCAAAATGAGAGTTTCCCAAACTACGTAGACAACAAGAGGGATCGTTGTCCCTAAGATGATCGCAAGGCGTATTTTTTTCACATTCTTATCCATGTAGGTGACAAGTGTGGGTATGATCACCTGATACGTGAATGCAGTGAATATCACAGGCAGCGCTAGCCAAGCTTTAGGCCAGTTGGCTCGCTGCAGCAAGGAGATGTTGACATGGTCGTAGGAGAAGAAGATAAAAAGGAAGTAGGAGATAATCACGCCAAGCATAAGAACTAAGTTGAGCCTGTCTACGGAGTTTGTTCCCAAATAAACAACGGGAGAAAAGGCGAGGACGTAGAGGAGGACGCTGAGGGCTGGGTGCATATTGGTCCCCAAGATTTCATGGAGGACTTCCCCTCCTCCGGCGACGTGTGCAATCATTACTGTAACGAAAAGGAAGAGGTAAACGACCCAGCAAACGGTTTTTCCTATGCGGCCGAGGAGACGCTCTGACATGGAAATTAAGTTGGCATCTTTGGGAAGCCAAAGGCATACTTCTAGGAGGAGCAGTCCCGTGCAAAGCATGAAAATCCAGGAGAGCAGATAGGTGGTAAGGGAGGGAAGATATCCTCCTTCTCCCGTAGCTATGGGGAGAGCTAACATGCCCACGCCAATGGTGGTACCTGCAATGAGGAAGGTGCCGCCAAGAACGTGACCTAGGGAATGAAATAAACGCATACATGCCTCCGCCAAAAAAGAATTTTTAGTCTGTATTCTCTGTATTTGAAAAATTAATGGCAAGTAGACATTTTTCATAAAATATTAGAAAATGAAGTGTTAAATTCGAGGAACTATGTTAATCACGAGCTGCAAGCTGAAAGAGGTGAAAAAACTTTCCCCTAGGATGTTTAACGATCAAAGAGGCCTTTTTTTTGAAAGCTATAGAGAAGATCTCTATCGATCTCTGGGTGTTGATGTCCCCTTTGTGCAGGACAACTATTCTTTTTCTAAGAAGGGGACGCTTCGCGGCATGCATTTCCAAAGTATGCCAGGTCAAGACAAGCTCCTCACTGTCTTAATAGGGACGATCTATGATGTATTTGTAGACATAAGGAAGGATTCTTCCACTTTTGGAAAGTGGGAAGCAGTAACATTAAAAGAGGGAGAGCAG
>JAHFTP010000062.1:0-4827 GCA_023265495.1 Chlamydiota bacterium | reverse complement strand
TATGTTCTCTCCGATGCGGCGCACATTACCTACAAGGTAAGCTCTCTTTACCATGGAGAAACAGAAAAAACCTTTCGTCACGACGATCCTCAGGTAGGGATTATCTGGCCAGAGGGGGAGGAGAGAATTTTATCAGACAAGGATCGGAGCGCCCCATTTTTGCATGAGGTCCTTGCATGAAACTGTGGATATTGGGATCCGGAGGGCTTGTTGGAAGAGCCCTTGTAAAAGCATGTGAAAGCAAGGGGATTTCCTATATCGCCTCTACGAAGGAGGAGGCCGACGTCACAAGGATAGATAGTCTTCTTGCTATGGGCATATCCATTGCTCCTACTCACATTGTGAATTGTTCTGCCTACACCAACGTGGACAAAGCGGAAGCAGAAGAATCTATTGCCTACGCAGTCAACGCCCTTGGGCCTAAACATCTCGGTATTGTAGCAAAAAATGTGGGGGCTAAATGTGTGCACCTATCTACAGACTATGTCTTTTCTGCTGAGGGAGAAAATCCTTTTCTGGAGGAAGATGCCACGAACCCCATCAACGCCTATGGCAGAACAAAGAGGAAGGGGGAGGAGCTTCTTTTGCAGGAGATGCAAAATGCTTGCGTTGTGCGCACCTCATGGGTATTTGGGGAGGGAGGGAAAAACTATTTGTCTCAGCTGCGCTTCCTTTTTCAAAGGCAAGAAGTCCTGCAAGTCGTAGACGACCAGAGGGGAAAAATCACCTTCGCCCCCGATTTAGCAGAGGCGCTTTTTCACCTTCTAGATAAGAGAGGCATTTTTCACTTTGCCAACGATGGTGTTGTGTCCAGGTATGACGTGGCAAGTGCTTTCTTGGAAGAGATGCAGCAAAATAATTATCCATGTGTATGTAAAAAGATCGTTCCTATTTCCGGCCTTACTTTTCCTGTGCAGGCCAAAAGGCCTGCCTACAGCGTCTTAGATACGCAAAAAGTTTCTAAACAAATCCCTACTTCGCCAAGGCACTGGCGACAAACCATCAAAGAGTTTTTTTCTTATGCAAAGACAACCTAAAAGCCTTTTAGTCACCGGCGGCGCCGGATTTATCGGATCTGCCTTCATTCGCTACGTGTTGCAACATGTTTCCTATTGCGCAAAGGTGGTGAATGTGGACCTTCTCACCTACGCTGCTGATCTGCAAAATCTCAAAGAGGTGGAAAGCGATCCGAGATATGTCTTTGCACAAGGCAACATTTGCGATGAGTCCTTAGTAGAAGCCCTTTGCAAGGAGCATCAAGTAGAGGCCATTGTCCACTTCGCCGCAGAGAGCCATGTGGACAGAAGCATAGAAGACCCGGCAGGATTTTATCAAACTAATGTCGGCGGCACTATCCATCTGCTCAATGTTGTGAGAAGAAATCCTGGCATCCATTTTCATCATATTTCTACGGATGAGGTGTATGGTTCCTTGGGCTCTGTGGGCTGTTTTTGTGAAAGCTCTCCTTATAGGCCGAACTCCCCCTATGCTGCATCGAAGGCTGCATCGGATCACTTTGTACGCTCCTATGCAAATACGTATCAGATCTCTACTACGATCTCCCACTGCAGCAATAACTACGGCCCGGGGCAGCACAGAGAGAAATTCATTCCCACTATCTTGCTGTCGTGTTTGCATAAACGTCCTATCCCGATCTATGGCAAGGGAATAAATGTCAGGGACTGGATCTATGTAGAAGACCATGTGGAAGCCGTCCTGCAAATCCTAGAGAAGGGGAAAAAGGGGGAAGTCTATGACATCGGAGAAGGTGTGGAGATGAGCAACATCGATTTGCTGCATCTGATCATCGAGGAATATGCAAAGGCCTTTCAAGAAGATGCCGCTACTCTTCGCTCTTTAATCACCTACGTGCCGGATAGGCCGGGCCATGATTATCGCTATGCCATCGATGGAAGTAAGATAGGAAGGGAGCTCGGCTGGTCTGCGCGCTTTGATTTTGTCGAGGGACTGGCGAAAACGATGCAATGGATGTGTGGCTCATTAGCAGAAAAAGTGAGAGGGTAGACTATGTGGAAAACCAAGAAAATTGCGTGTGTCATTCCTGCGCGTTTGCAGTCTTCTAGATTTCCTAGAAAGATACTAGCGCCTCTTAAAGGAAAACCTCTCATTCAATGGGTGTGGGAATCTGCTAAAAGCGTTTCTTTTTTTGATGAGGTCGTCTTTGCTATTGACTCTGATGAGACCGCCAAAGTGATCGAGTCATTTCAAGGAAAATATTTCTTTACTTCCTTAGACTGCGCATCGGGGACAGATCGCCTCGTAGAGCTCCAAAGAAAAAAACTGCTCGGGGCAGATGTCTGGGTAAACTGGCAAGCGGACGAGCCCTTTGTGGATCAAGAGATGATTGCCTCTCTCCTTCAATCCTGTGATAGAGATAATGCTGACGTGTGGACGCTAAAAAAACGGATAGAGCAAGCAGAAGAAATAGCAGCTCCCGATGTATGCAAAGTAGTATGTGATAAAGACGGTTTTGCTCTCTATTTTTCTAGGAGCACTATCCCCTATTATAGGAAGCAAGACGCTCCCTCTAAGGTCCATTACAAACACATCGGACTTTATGCTTACAGTTCGCGTGCATTAGAGAAGATCGGGTTTCTTTCTCCCTGCGAACTGGAAAATGCAGAACACCTCGAGCAGCTGCGATTCCTTTATAACGGACTTAAAATACGTGTGCATGAGACAGAAAAAGAGACGCTAGGAATTGACCTTCCTGAACATTTAGCCAAAGCAGAACGAATTTGCCAAAGTTAAGTTGTAAAGTTTTTTTGTCAAAAACAATAGTTGTATTTCTACTTCAGGCAGTGAACGTAGGCATTGCACGGATCATGAATTTATCAAACAGCGGAACCGTAAACGCCAAATCTCCATAGGCGGGGCTGTAGATCATTCCTTTCTTGATCAATTTGGCTCGCACGGGGCTTAGGCTGGTCGCTTTGATGCGCAAAATATCAGCGATATCTCCTATGCGATGAGGACCGGATCCAATTTCTGCCATTGCCCGCAAGAAATTCTTTTCGCTAGGGGTTAATCGATCAAAGCGAACACGGAAAAAGTTTTGGTCAAGGCGTGGGATAACCGCAGCTGTGGCTTCTTGAACACTTCGTAGCGTAATAGGGCTTGTCTTTGCTAAGTTCCAAGCTTGATATCCCCATTCTTGAAGAAAATAGGGATAGCCTTTTGTCAAACGAAAGATCTCTTTAAGTGCAGAGGAATCAAAAATAACTCCTGCTGCTTGCGCCGGTTCTTTCAATGCAGTCGTAGCGTCGTCTTCGGATAAAGCTCCGATATCAGGAAAGCTAAATAACCGTTCTGCATAAGATTTTGCCTCTCCTGCAAGTCCTGGAAGAATTGGGAGCCCGGCTCCCAAAAGCAGTAGGGGCAGCTGCCGTTGTTGGACTTTATGCATGGCCATAATGAGGGCGCCGAGTTCTTTTTGACTAAAATATTGAATTTCATCAATTAAGATAGCCACTGCGGCCCCACGATCTTCAGCCGCCTCCCCAATAGCCACAAAAAGATTGGGTAAATCAATTTCTAAATCTCCACTATCAGCAGATCCCTTTTCCGGTTCAACACCTAATCCAAAGGTGACATCTCCTACAGATACATGAATGGCATTGACAAAACTTCGAAGGACGGCTAATCCCCGTTTTACTTTACCGCTTATACCTGCTATCCGATCCAAGTCAAAAAGCAGGGTTTTTAAGTAGGGGACGAGTAAGGGGCCCAGTGCTTTATTTTCGTGAGCTTCAATAAAAATGGTGCGGTAATCATTTTTTTTAGCTAATCGTTCTATCTCATTGAGCAGGACTGTCTTGCCAACTCCTCGAAGACCTGTTAATAGCATGCTCTTTTCAGAGCGTTTTTGCATGATTCGGCCCAGAAGGATTCTTGCTTGTTCAAGCGCCGGGTCTCGGCCTACTAATTCGGGAGGTGGGGACCCCGCGCCAGGGGAAAAGGGGTTTTTGATGGGATCCATATTTTTTTCCTAGTTATAGCAAGTTATATACAGTTATACCTGAAATCGAGAATAAGTTGGTATAGCTTTTTATGGTGAAGATTGAGTGAGAGCTTCCCAATTGTGGAACTTTTCGTGATTAGGACTTCACTTTAGTTCTTTTTCTTGCTTTAAAAAAATAATTTGTTGACATGGCTAAAGAAATACTGATTTTATAGACGGCGAACAAATGAAAATCTTAGAGGTAAGGCATCCGGTTTCCATCTTTATAAAGGCTTTTTTTAAGGGAGGGATTTGTCTCCTTGAGGATTTTTTCCTTCTAGGGTATTATAGTGGGAACTTTCAATAAAATTTGTGGTATGTATGACAACAGAAGAGCTGGTCAGAGAGAGAGCTGAGTACAAGTATGGCTTTTCTACGGTCATTGAGACGGAGAGTTTGCCTAAGGGGCTGAGCGAAGAGACCATCCGCTCGATTTCTGCAAAGAAGAATGAACCCGCCTTTCTGCTTGCATTTAGATTGGAAGCTTATCGCAGGTGGAAGGAGATGGAAGAGCCCGACTGGGCCAACCTCCGCTATCCGCCCATAGATTTACAAAATATCACGTATTACTCGGCTCCTAAGACAAAGCAGAAACTAGAAAATCTAGATCAAGTAGACCCGAAGCTTTTGGAGACATTTGCGCGGCTTGGTATTCCACTTGATGAACAAAAGCGCCTTACCAATGTAGCGGTAGATGTAGTTTTTGACTCGGTATCGCTTGGAACCACTTTTCAAAAGACGTTAAAAGAAGCGGGTGTCGTTCTCTGTTCTATCTCTGAAGCGGTGCACCTGTATCCGGAGCTGCT
>JAHFTP010000231.1 GCA_023265495.1 Chlamydiota bacterium | reverse complement strand
AAAGCTTGCAAGATGAAAAATGGCCGGTAAGACTGCAGGCAGCCCAATCCCTTCGCAAAATGGGAGAGGGAGGAGTACACATCTTGGAGCAGCAAACAAAAGAGAGCAACACGCACAGCTACGAGGTGGCGCAATATGCACTCGTATTTACTTAGCGCCCCTGTGATGAGCGACACATTTTATCTTCTATTTACCCGCATACAGCCCATTTTTTTCTGGTATTTTTTATCTATTAACTTCGTATATATCGTCCTTCTGCTTTTGGGTGCATCAAAGATTTTTCTCCGTAAAAAACAACTTGCATTAGAAGATTTTTCTTTTTTAATTACTTCCAACACTCTCCCTGCCATTACCTTCCTGATGCCGGCCTACAACGAAGGCAAACACATCTTAGCCGCCATCCACAATGTGCTAAATCTCACGTATCGATATAAAGAAATTATCGTCGTCAATGACGGCTCCTCAGACAACAGCATGGAGGTCATGAAGCAAGGATTAGACCTAGTAGAAATCCCCCTCTACTATCAGCAACATTTGCACACACAAAAGGTGCGCGGCGTATATCGCAGCAGAGCCTATCCCGAAGTGGTCGTAGTCGACAAGGACCATGGCAAAAAATTCGATACGTTAAATGCAGCCATCAACGCCTGCCAAAATGCCCACTTTGTCATTATCGATGCCGACACCTTCATCGATGACACCCACTTTGAAACGCTCATCCGACCGCTCCTTACTGACCCTACAACCATCGCCATCGGAGCTTCTGTCCGGCTAAGAAATGGGTTCTCCCTCGACTACAATAAAATCGCCTCCCTGCAAAAGCCGATGAAATTACTTCCTGCCATGCAGTCATTAGAATATTTGAGAGCCTTTTTAGAAAGGCAAGGATGGGACTATATCGGAGGCAATATCGTCCTCTCCGGCGCTTTTAGCATTTTTCAAAAGCAAGCCGTTGTAGATGTTGGAGGCTATGTAGACACAGTAGCAGAAGACATGGAAATCATCATCCGCCTCCATCGCTTCATGAAGGAACATAAAAGACCTTATAAGATTAGTTACCTACCCGATCCCGTCGCCTGGACAGAAGGCCCCGAAAGACTCAGCAGCCTAGCACGGCAAAGAGCCAACTGGCAAAGAGGCATGTGCGACTGCCTTTGGTATCACAGGAGAGCTTTTTTTAATCCTTCCTATGGAAGATTCGGGATGTTCGTCATCCCCTTTTGGCTCTATGGAGAAGCTATCGAGCCCTTCATAGAGCTGCTCGGTTTCCTCACTATCTTCATTGGGTACTATTATGGCGCCATCCACATCGCCTTTGTGTATCTATTTCTGCTGGTCACCTTGGGATTTACTTTGATCTTCACCCTATTTTGCATCCTGATTGAAGAGCTCTCCTTTAAAAAGCTCTCTTCCCTAAAAACACTCACGTATTTTTTATTTTATAATTTTTTAGAGAATGTGGGATATAGACAACTAACCGTATTTTGGAGAATAAGGGGGACGTGGAACTTTTTTAGAGATCTAAAAACAGTGAGAAAAAATAGCAAACGCATAGACACCTTAATGAAAAAGAAAAAAGGCTAAAAACCACATGCCACATCCGCTTGAAAACAAAATAAAACAAAAAACGGCCTCGATTGGAATCATTGGCCTCGGATTTGTGGGACTATCTTTATTAGATGCATTGGGGAGGGCAGGCTTTCCCCTCCTCGGCTATGACCGAAATGCGCATAAAATAGAAAAATTACAAAAAGGGAAAAGTTATATTTCCTGTTTGGATTGCACAGAGCTCTATGAAAGAATCTCCAAAAAACAGTGCCGCGTGGATAGTGATCCCTCCCTCCTAGCAGAGGCGGACATCTTTATCATTGCCGTACCCACTTCTTTAGATAGCCACAAAGCACCGGATCTATCAAAAATAAAAAGTGCCGCACACACCATCGCTAAATACCTAAAACAAGGATCTCTCGTTATCGTACAAAGTACCAGCTTCCCCGGAACAACAGAAGAGATCATCCTTCCCATTCTCCAAGAGTCTCATCTAAAAGCGGGACAAGATTTTCATCTGGTCTTTATTCCAGAAATTTCCGACTTCGGCACCTTTAATCTCACCTTCAAAGAGATTCCCAAAGTCATCGGAGGCCTCACAAAAACATGCTTTGATCTAGCCAAACTCCTCTACCAAAATATCACCAGTGAGGTCGTTTACTGCTCATCACCCAAAGTGGCTGAGGCCGCTAAAATATTACAAAATGCCTACAGGTTGGTGAACATCTCTTTAATCAATGAAATGAAAATCCTCTTCGACCGGATGCATATAGATATATGGGAAGTGATCGACGCTGCAGCAAAGAAGCCTTTCGGCTTCACCCCCTTCTATCCAGGACCCGGCATCGGAGGAGACTGCATACCCGTAGATCCTTACTATCTCATATGGAAAGCCAAAGAAACGGATGGACCCATTTCTTTGATAGAGCTGGCAGGCAATATTAACGACTCCATCCCCCATTTCGTCATAGAAAAAATCATAGCCGCATTAGCATTAGATAAAAAAACACTCTCCGATGCAAACATCCTGATCCTCGGCGCAAGTTTTAAGAAAGATATCAATGACATTAGAGAGTCTTGTTCCCTAAAAATCTTATCACTCCTACAGCAGCTGGGCAC
>JAHFTP010000002.1 GCA_023265495.1 Chlamydiota bacterium | reverse complement strand
TTCATAAGTCCGGACCAGTTAGGTAATGCGGTAGCGCCTGCTGCAAAAAATGGTCACTTAGCCATCGTGCATTTTCTCTTATCTGAGGGTCGATCCATAAGTCAGGGGGCTTTAGATCGGGCGGTACAGGATGCTGCAGAAAATGGTCACTTAGAGATCGTGCGTTTTCTCTTATCTGAAGGAAGGGCTCTAAGTCGATACCAAAGAGAGTCCTTAATCCTATGGAGCTCATCGAACAGCAGAGCGGCTCTTTTAGAAATTCTACTTCAAAGTGGACCGATCAGAGAAAGCGTCAGGAATTCTGCGCGTACGCAAGCAATGGGTGAGCAGCGTGCTCAGATTCTAGATATACTGGCGATGGCCCCGGTGATCAGGGAGAGCGCTCCAGCCTCTTCTTCATCAGCCTCGATCCCGGGGACCATAAGTGGTGGTGTTTTATATGCTACGCTCGCTGATGTTAAAGCAAGGCCTGAATACTATTTGCAACTGATTGCGAAAAAAGCGGAAGGTTCTTCTGTTCTCAATGAGAGTTTTCCTACGAGGGTTGTATTAGTAGATAACCCTAGAGCCGTTGATCTCGGGGGCGTTACCAAGGAGTTTATCTCGACGCTCATGGGAGCCTTGCTGGAAAAACGCTCCTTCCCCTCAACAGATACAGGATTCCCTATGCAGCAACAAGAGCAGGATCGCGACGTATACCGCTCCCTTGGACGATGTTATGCGCTTTTAGATGAAAAAAATGCACATAGGACGGATAAATTCGTAACGGGACCTATCTTTCATCCAAACTTTTTTAAGCTGGTGCAAAAGGCTGGGTCGAGCGCATCCGATGAGGCGATGCGAAGGGAAGCAGCAAGTCTCCTAAAAGAGGCAAATCCGGCCATGGGGCCTTGCGCTAATGTGATCTTAGATCCAACCAACGAAGCTGTACTAGCGACCTATGCGGCGGCTATCGGCTGTCATCGTAATGAAGCCCTGGAGACGGCGATAGGGAGCATTGATGAGTATGTTAAAGCAGCTGAAGCCTTTTATGAAGGGGCCACAAACAGCTTTCAGATAAAGATCCGAGATACCGATCCTGCGATCCTTGCAAGCTCTCTTCAAGGTGCCCCCGTCTCCAAAGAAGGTCTCCTTGCTGTCCTTACTAGAAAAGGAGATCTCTCTGAGGAGCTCTATGGATTGGTAAGGGAAAAAATCGAAGGGTCCGATGAGGCATGGAGGATACGGTTTGTCAAAGCCATCACCGGTAATGAAGTGCTCTCCCCTGGGACAAAGATCCAGGTAGGCCGCTGCTGGCGAGGAGGAGGAAGTTTTGAGATCCACACCTGTTTTAACTCCATCGACATCCCTACAGATGTCCCTCAAGAACTCCTCTTACAAGGACTTGATGCTGCATTAGGGGAAGGATATAACACCGCGTGATTGCTCACTCATTACTTCCGAATCCACATCTCTCGCAGCACTTTAATTTGCTTAAGAAGCCCCCCTCAAAGCACGCTAGCTTCTGACACGTACTTGTCCTTATGCCATCGCATTAAGTAGCCGTTTTCTTTAGGGAATGCACTATAGTAGAACGGCAAGATCTCCTCTTTCACAAACCCAAACTTTTCATAGAGGGCGATGGCGGGCAGGTTGCTTTGTCTTACGTGAAGAAACACTTCTCTTCTATCATAGACAAGCCTTTGGCAAAACTCTTTCATGAGTTTTTCCCCTATGCCTAGTTTGGCGGCGGCAGCCTTTCTGCCGAGCCCGCAAATACAAAAACCCCACGCTCCTTTTGTTTTGGATGACGTTGGCTTCCTCTCGCTATGCCCCCATAGAAACCCTAAGATCTTGTCCGTATTTACATCTTTAACGACCAGGCAAAGGGCCCCCGTCTCCCTCAAAGCCCTATCTAACGCATCGGCACTAAGGACGCCAAGCAAGGTAAAACACTCGGACTCAAGAGAGGCTATTTCCTCTAGCTGCTCTCGCCAACTAGGACAGGCGGGTGTTAATACTTCTACCTTTGTCTGAAGCTGATGATATTGCCTTCTCCTTTCTAACGAAAAATCTACTCGCTGGATAGAGCCGTCGGGATAAAAAACCCGCCTCCCTTGTGACTTATCTAAAAAGCTCTGCCATAGCTTAGCCACCTTTGCATCGGTAGACGTCTTGTCCGTCACTAAAGCTACTTCTTTATGAAAAGAGTGCAAATCACAGGCTTGATTGACACTGAGTACATTTCGATCTAAAAACTTATGAACGGCTTGCAACGGACGCAGCAAATCTTGCCGCTTCTGCGAGATGACATCTAAAGGGAAACTAAGCGCTCTATTTTCTACGGAAAACATCCTTCTACCTATGGATACGATTACGGCGGCCACGCCACCTATGGCAGCGGTGGCGAGGGCTACCGCTGCGGAAGAAAAAAAACAAAGGCCAAGACTTGCACCTAGTGCAGCACCCAAGACAGAGAAAAAAAACACTTTCCAGATTTTTTCTCTATTTGCATAAAGTGATGTCTTCTCACACGAAAAAAAACCGGGGAAAGAACGCGGGGAAAATGGGCATGATATACTAGGCATAAAAAATCTCATTTTTTAAGACAGGAAAAAGCCCAAGGATCACTCCTTGGGCTTTTTTGGTTATTAGGCACAGCGGAGACTACCCTTCAAATACAAACTCCAACTTCTCCTCTTCATCTTTATCCAGATACTTAGCCACGCGATCATGGAACTCGTGGAATCCGGTCCCCCCAGGGATCATATGACCCATGATGAGGTTCGATTTGAAGTCGAGTAAGAAGTCTGTCTTACCTTCACAGGCAGCATCTGTAAGAACCCTTGTCGTTTCTTGGAAGGATGCAGCAGACACAAAGGACTCGGTGCCAAGCGATGCTTTTGTGATACCTAGTAGCACCGGCGCCGCTTGCGCAGGTCTTCCTCCCTCGTCAATCACTTTTCTGTTATGACGATGGAAGTTCTTCTTATCTACATCTTCTCCGTAGAGAAGCGTTGTATCGCCCGGGTCTGTTACTCGTACCTTTTGCAGCATCTGACGGACAATGATCTCTATGTGTTTGTCGTTGATGTCCACACCTTGTAGCCTGTAAACCTCTTGCACTTGGTTCACCAGGTACTTTTGCAGCTCTCTCACACCACATATGTCCAAGATCTCTTGCGGAACAACAAGACCATCTGTTAGCTGCTGGCCCTTCACCACAGCGTCCCCTCTTTGTATGATAAGGTGCTTGGTGAGCGGGATGAGGTGCTCTTCTTCCATGCCCGAGTCTTCATCGCGAACAACAACAATACGTTTGTTCTTTTGTACGCCTCTGAAGTCAACAACACCATCGATCTTAGCGATCTCTGCCGCATCTTTTGGTCTTCTTGCTTCAAAGAGCTCTGCAACACGGGGCAGACCGCCCGTGATGTCCTTCGTTTTGATCGCCCCACGTGGGAGACGAGCCAGCAGCATACCGGCAGATACGTGCTGCCCTTCCTGCACAGAAATAAATGCACCGGAGGGGATCGCATAGGTACCTACAAGCTCTTTAAACTCTTTATCCGCATAGATCACAATCTGAGGATGTAATTCTCCCCTATGTTGTTTAACAATCAGCTCTGCTTGCCCCGTCTGTTTGTTTACCTCTCGTTGTGTAGAGATCCCTTCTACTAGGTCTTCATATTTGACGAAGCCCGGTCTCTCACAAATGATAGGTATGTTATGCTGTTCCCAATGTCCGATCTTTGTCTTTTTCTTGACAACAGATCCATCTTTGAGAAGGAGCACAGTGCCTAGCTCTATGTTAAATGTTTGTAGAGGCTCTAGCGACTTTGTACTGAGCAGTTTCTTATACTCTTCTAAAGATCTTCCCTCATTGCGGACGATATGGACACAACCGTTCTTATTAAGGGCAAGCCATACGCCTTCTTCATTTTGTACTGTGCGCAGATCCATGTAGACGAGCACACCGTCATCTTCTGCAAGAAGTTCTGGGCTTACGCTAGCAGAGGCAATACCCCCAAGGTGGAACGTACGCATCGTAAGCTGCGTTCCAGGCTCTCCGATAGACTGCGCAGCGATGATACCTACGGCTTCTCCGAGGCCTACTAAGCCTCCATTAGCCAGGTTGATCCCATAACACTTACAGCAAACCCCTCTTCTCGACTCACAGGTGAGTGCTGAGCGGATCTTGACAGACTCGATACCGGCGTCATCGATAGCACCCGCTTGCTTTACAGTGAGAATATCCCCTGCTTTTGCAAGAAGCTTAGTACTGTCGCCCGGTTGATAGATGTCGTCACATACAGTCCTTCCATAGATACGATCCTTTATAGGGAGAAGCTCTTCTTGTCCCTGCTTAATCGCTGCTACTTCGATGCCGTTTAATGTGCCACAATCCATTTCAGAGACAATAAGATCTTGGGCTACGTCTACAAGACGTCTCGTCAAATATCCTGAGTCAGCCGTTTTTAGAGCGGTATCCGCAAGACCTTTACGAGCTCCGTGCGAGGAGATAAAATACTCCAAAACACTCAACCCCTCTCTGAAGTTTGCAGTGATGGGAGACTCGATAATCTCTCCTGACGGCTTAGCCATCAATCCGCGCAGGGCTCCAAGCTGCTTTACCTGTGTCTTGTTACCACGAGCGCCAGAGTCCATCATCAAGTACAGCGGATTCGCTTCTTGATCCTTGACTTCGCTGATGAGCTTAAACAGCTCCTCAGAGAGAACATCAGAAACTTCTGTCCAGATACTGATGATCTTAGAATGTCTTTCCCCATCAGTAATGATACCGTCTTCATATTGTTTCTTTACTACTTCAATACGTTTATAGGCATTTTCAATGATTTTATTCTTATTACTTGGGATCTTCACGTCACAAACACCCATGGAAAGTGCAGCTTTAGTAGCCTCAGAGAACCCTAGGTTTTTGAGGTTGTCTAAGAAACGTACCGTCGCTTCAAGACCTACTTTCTTATAGGTCTCTATAATCAACTCACTCATCTTCTTTTTACGGAGGGTGTAGTTTTGGAAGCCGAGCTCTTTAGGGACAATCGTATTAAAAAGAACTCTTCCCGGCGTGGTTTCAATGATTCCATCGTCGAGCTTAAGCTTGATCTTCTCATGGATCCTTACACCCCTGCCCAGAAAGTCCCTTCGCTCTCCTTCTTTCTCTACTTCTTTCCAGTTCCAGCTGCCGCCGGCACTCAAAGCTAATAGGACTTCTTCTTTATCTTTAAAAACTTTTACTTTTTTGCCGTGCTCTTCAGGATGATAGAGCGGGTCCAACATAAGATAGTAAAGACCTAAAATCATATCCTGAGAAGGGACGGCTGCAGGCTTACCGGATGAAGGTAAGAATATATTGTCCGGAGCCATCATAAGAAGCTTAGCTTCTACTTGCGCCTCAATAGACAGAGGTATGTGCACAGCCATCTGGTCACCGTCAAAGTCTGCGTTGAACGCTGTACAAACTAAAGGATGTATGCGTATCGCCTTACCTTCGATAAGGACCGGCTCAAATGCTTGGATACCAAGGCGGTGGAGCGTAGGAGCACGGTTTAATAAGACAGGATGCCCTTTGATGATCTCTTCAAGTACATCCCATACTTCTTCCGACTGCTTTTGTATCAACTTTTTAGCAGAACGAATCGTATAGACATGCCCTTGATCTTTGAGTCTTTTGACGATAAACGGCTCGAAAAGCTCTAAGGCCATCTGCTTGGGTAACCCACATTGGTTAAACTTCAGCTCAGGTCCTACTATAATCACAGAGCGGCCAGAATAGTCTACCCTCTTACCGAGCAGGTTTTGACGGAAGCGCCCTTGTTTTCCTTTAAGCATCTCAGAGAGGGCTTTCAAAGGTCTATTTCCTGCACCCATGACCGGATGACCATGTCTGCCATTGTCAAATAAAGCGTCTACAGCCTCTTGGAGCATCCTCTTTTCATTGCGGATGATCACGTCAGGCGTTTTGAGCTTAAGAATCGACTTGAGACGATTGTTGCGGTTGATCACTCTACGGTAGAGGTCGTTTAAGTCAGATGTGGCAAACCTTCCCCCATCTAGAGGGACTAGAGGTCTTAAATCGGGAGGGATCACAGGTACGCACGATAACACCATCCAGTCGGGACGGTTCGGAGACAGGGTGAACCCTTCTATGATTTTGAGTCTCTTAGCAAGCTTCATTCTCGCCTGCATAGACTTCGTCTTTCTTAATTTATCTTTTAGATCGGAAACTAACACTTCGAGATCTTCTTTTTCTAAAAGGTCTCTTACTGCGTCACCTCCCATCCTCGCTTGAAATGCGTCAGAGCCCCACTTCTCTTGCGCTTCTCTAAATTCGTTATCGTTTAGAAGCTGTTTTTTTTCTAAAGTGGTGCGGCCCGGATCTACTACCACGTAGTCTTCGTAGTAAATGACCCTCTCTAAGTCTGTGGTAGACATTCCAAGAATGTTACCAATACGAGAAGGCATGGTTTTAAAGAACCAAATGTGCACAACAGGTACTGCCAGCTCAATATGGGCCATCCGCTCTCTTCTTACCTTGGAAAGAGTCACCTCTACCCCACAACGGTCGCAGACAATCCCCTTATGCTTAATTTTCTTATATTTACCGCAAGCACATTCCCAATCACGTGTTGGACCAAAGATCTTTTCACAAAATAAACCACCTTTTTCCGGCTTGAAGGTACGATAGTTGATCGTCTCCGGTTTTTTGATCTCTCCGCGTGACCAATCGTTGCGTACCACATCTTCAGACGCTATTTTAATCGTCAGCTTGTCAAACTGGGAACCTTTGAACTCTTCTTCTGTCATGAGCAATGTCTCCCGCTAATTAAACTTCTTGAGCGCATTCAGCGCGAATATCTAAACACAATCCTTGCATTTCTTTCACAAGAACATTGAAGGATTCAGGTGTACCTGCATTGAGCACGTTCTCCCCTTTTACGATCGACTCGTATATCCTTGTTCGTCCCGCGACGTCGTCTGACTTCACTGTCAGCATCTCTTGTAGTAAGTGAGCAGCTCCATAAGCTTCCAGTGCCCACACCTCCATCTCTCCAAAGCGCTGACCACCCATCTGTGCTTTACCACCAAGAGGTTGTTGCGTGACTAAGGAGTAAGGACCGATGGAACGTGCGTGGATCTTATCTGCAACAAGGTGGCTTAGCTTGAGCATGTAGATATACCCTACAACAACTCTACTATCAAAACGCTCTCCACTACGTCCGTCGTAGAGATACATTTTTCCATCTTCCGGCAGGCCTAAATCTTTCATCATCTGCCAAATACGAGACTCGGGGAATCCCTCAAAAACAGGGCTCTTTACATAGATACCCGATTTTCTTGCAGCAAATCCCAAATGAGTCTCTAAAAGCTGTCCCATATTCATACGAGAAGGTACGCCAAGAGGGTTCAAGATAATCTCGATGGTTTGTCCATCATTGAGATAAGGCATATCTGCCTCAGGAACGATCTTGGAGACGACACCTTTGTTTCCGTGGCGTCCAGCCATCTTATCCCCTACTTGCAGCTTCCTCTTTGAAGCAACATAGACTTTTACTTGTCTGATGACGCCCGGATCGAGTTCCGTGTCCCCTTTACGCATAAATTCGATTTCAGTCTTATGCTGGCTTTGCAGGGTTTTCATCGACACGTCGTATTCCCTTAGCAGGCCTTTCAACGTCTGATAGAGCTCATTTTCCGACATGAGAAGATCTTCTACATCCTCACTTTCTAAAGATTCGATCATCTCTTGCGTGATCGTCTCTCCTTCCGGCACTACTATATCCCCTGTCTTGCGGTGCATAATAGGGGCTGGAGCTACTTCATTTAAGAGCAAGGCTCCCAGTTTCTCGTGGAACTCAATAACGAGCTCTGCTTCTTTTGCTTTATAGTCAGAATGCACATCTTTTATGCGAGAAGCCTCTTCAACTAGTTCATCATCCGTTTTAGAAAGACGATCTCTTCTGCTAAACACTTTGACATCCATCACAACGCCTTCTGTACCCGGAGGCACGGTAAGCGACGCATCTTTAACGTCAGCTGCTTTCTCCCCGAAAATAGCGCGGAGAAGCCTTTCTTCCGGAGCAAGCTCCGTTTCAGACTTGGGAGTAATCTTGCCCACTAAGATGTCTCCCGGCTTCACTTCTGCACCAATGCGGATAATACCATCCTCGCCAAGGTTAGCTAACGCCTCTTCAGAAACGTTAGGTATATCCTTTGTGATCTCTTCTTTCCCGAGTTTTGTATCCCTAGCAGTGAGCTCAAATTCCTCTAGATAGATAGAAGTGTAATAGTCTTCTCTCAAGAGTTTTTCAGAAATAATAATAGCATCTTCATAGTTATATCCACACCACGGCATAAACGCGACAAGCGCATTTTTTCCTAAGGCTATTTCGCCTTTATCTGTAGCGGGACCATCGGCAATGATATCTCCGGCTTTAATCTCATCACCTACATAACAGAGGGGCGTTTGATTGATGCAGGTACCTCCATTAGACCTCATGAATTTCTTCAGGATATAGGTCCTTTTATGCGATAGATTCGCCTTGGACGCTATCACAATCCTAAATCCGTCAACCGTTTCTACAATGCCATCTTCTTCAGCAACCACGACAGCGCCAGAGTCCCTCGCTGAGCGCATTTCAAGTCCTGTCCCTACATAAGGAGCGTCCGTCTTCAGCAGAGGCACTGCTTGCCTTTGCATGTTAGACCCCATCAGAGCGCGGTTAGCATCGTCATGCTCTAAGAAGGGAATAAGACCCGTCACAATAGATACAAGCTGCTTGGAGGAAACGTCCATGTGCGTTGCTTTGTCCGTCTCAATTTTAAGAGACTCTCCATTGTGTCTCGCCCAGCATAGCGGCTCAACAAACATGTTGCTCTCATCTAAGACAGCAGAGGCCTGCGCAATCACACAGTTTTCTTCTTGGTCTGCCGTCATGTATTCGATCTCTTCTGTAACAATGCCATCTCGCACAATACGATAGGGCGTTTCAATAAAACCGAACTCGTTGATCTTGGCAAATGAAGATAAGGAGGTAATCAGACCGATGTTCGGTCCTTCAGGAGTCTCAATAGGACAAATCCTGCCGTAATGGCTGGGATGAACGTCGCGCACCTCAAAGCCTGCACGCTCCCTGTTCAGACCGCCTGGCCCAAGAGAAGAAAGCCGTCGCTTATGCGTAAGCTCTGCAATAGGGTTTGTTTGGTCCATAAACTGCGAAAGTTGAGATCTGCCAAAGAAATCTTTAAGCACACCGGCCAGACCTTTAGCTGATACAATTTTTCCGGGTGTTAGCGTATCGGAAGAAAAGTCAAAAAGATTCATTCTTTCTTTGATAATCTTTTCCATACGAGCAAGTCCTATACGGCACTGATTCTGGATCAGCTCCCCTACAGAACGCACTCTTCGATTTCCTAGGTGGTCAATGTCATCTACAGCGACGCCTTCATCCCCTTTTTTGAGTCCTATCAGATATTTAAGCGCTCCAATGACATCTTCTTTTCGCAGCGTTACGTTAGAGAGTTCTTCATCAGACGTATCTTTTCCCAGTTTGTGATTGAGCTTATATCTTCCTACTCTTCCTAGGTTGTATCTCTTTGGATCAAAAAAGAGTCTCATGATCGCAGATCTTGCATTGGAAAGCGTAGCAGGTTCTCCCGGTCTGATCTTACGGTAAAAGTCTTTTAATGCTGACTCATAAGAATCTGTCGGGTCTTTTGCTAGCATCTTAATGATGGGGCTAGTTTCGTCAGCATCCTCAGCGATACGCACAGCAGAGACACCCGCATCAAGCATGCGCTTGAGCATCGCCGTAGTAAGCTTCTCTGACGCCTTACCAAAGATCACGCCGCTGGATTCTTCCATGACATCTTCTGCAAGGATTTTTCCCACGAGCTTCGTGAAGTCTTTATCCGATTTAATCTTGACTTTCACTGTATTAAAAAACTCTTCAATGATATCGGCGTCTGTGGAATACCCTAAAGTACGTATAAAAGCTGTTGCTAAAATCTTTCTTCTTCGTTTTTTTCTGTCGATATATACATAAATCAGATCGTTCGTGTCAAAGGCAGCCTCTAGCCAACTTCCTCTATAGGGGATAACGCGGCAAGAATAGATGATGGTCCCCTTTGGATGCCTTTCATATTCGAAGGAAATCCCGGGAGATCGGTGCAGCTGCGATACAATGACCCTTTCAGCACCGTTGATGATGAATGTACCTTTATCCGTCATTACAGGAACTGTTCCCATATAGACTTCTTCTTCTTTGATACCTGTTTCGTCGGTAAGACGGAATTTTACTTTTAATATGACGTTATAGGTTATTCCTCGACGGATGCATTCTTCAGGATTGTATTTGGGAACACCTAAACTATAGGATAAGAACTCCAAAATCGTCTTTTCATCGTAAGATTTAATAGGAAATATCTCGTTGAAGACTTCCTGTATACCCACATTTTCCCGCTCGTGAGGAAGCTCTTCTAATTGTAAAAATTGACGATAGGACTTTATCTGTATTTCTATAAGGTTTGGAAGATCAATAATCTCTTCCTTTTCACGAAAACTCACTCGGTGAGGAGGCTTTTTAAGCATCGAACTGGCTCCTAAACTCTATATTTTGGTTTTCTCTTCTTATTTCTCTTTTGCTTCTTAAGCAAAGCGAAAAGAGCGCTGCACACTGTAAGCTTAAATGGAAAAAATAACAAAAGTATTGAGCAGAAGGCAGTTTCTTTGCCTTCTGCTCAATACAACTTAGTAGTCAATAAAAAATCTTAGAGACCTTTTAATGTTACTTTTCCTCCGCCAGCAGCGACTTTTTTCGCAATTTCGTCTGCTTCAGCTTTTGGGCAAGTCTCTTTCAGAACTTTTGGAGCTCCATCTACTAGGTCTTTTGCTTCTTTAAGCCCAAGTCCTGTGATTTCGCGTACCGCTTTGATGACCCCAATCTTCTTTTCAGCAGGAGTTTCTTCTAACGTTACTTTGAATTCTGTAGATTCAGCAGCAGGAGCAGCGCCGGCAGCTGCAGGAGCCGCTGCCATCATCATAGGAGCTGCAGCAGCAGCTTTTACGCCCCACTTGTCTTCGAGTGCAGACTTAAGTTTAGACATATCTAGCACGCTGAGTTTGCTTAGTTCTTCAACTAATTTTTCAATTGTTTGTTCTTGTGTACTCACGATAAACCTCTTTAATTAGATCTTATGTTAAAATTTCTGAGTTAGGATTACTTTCATTTACTTGCGTTTTGTTATCCAAACAGTAGATGACGCTACAAAGCAGTGCTTCAAAAGCGGCAAGCGTTTGACTCATTGGAGCTTCGAATAGACCGAGCAGTTGCGATCTCATCTCATCTTGGCTTGGTAGCTGAGATAGGAGTTCTACATCTTTTGCAGAACATAGCCTGCCTTCAAATCTCCCACCTAGCACTTCTACGTTATCTTCATTTTCCTTACAAAACTTATAGATAAACTTAGTAGTTTGTATAGGATCTTCCTCGACAAAAACTACGCCAATATGACCTTGCATATCAGCCCTGTCTAGGGCAAACCCCGCATTTTGTGCAGCCTTTATCAGGACTCGCTTCTTGACAACCTCGAAAGAGGCCCCCGTTTTAGCTATGTCCATGCGGAAAGCTGCGGCAAGATTAGGATTCAAGTTTTTGTACCTGGTCAGTACGAGAGACTTTGATCCATCCATCTTATCTTTAATTTCATTTAACAGTAAATTCTTATCTTGTCTCATAATGTCCTACACCCCTTGAATATCTGGTATAGAATGCAGATCAACCTTCACTCCCGGACCCATCGTTGACGATAGATAGAGGGACTTTAAAAATTGACCCTTAGCTGTCGCAGGACGACTTTTTGCTATAGCTGAAAGCAAGATACCGACGTTTTCCACTAGTTTGTCCTTTTGGAAAGATAGCTTCCCAACAAGACTATTAATGACACCACTCTTGTCAGACTTATATTCAATCTTCCCTGCTTTTACCTCAGTAACAGCCTTGCCTACATCTGTAGTTACTGTACCTGCTTTAGGTGTTGGCATGAGCCCGCGAGGACCTAGTACTTTCCCTAATTTTCCCACTTCGCGCATCATGTCTGGAGTTGATACAACAGCGTTGAAATCTGTCCACCCTGATTTAACTTTTTCTAGAAGTTCTTCATTCCCGGCAAAATCTGCACCGGCATCAAGAGCTTCCTTAATTTTTTCTCCCCGTGCAAAGACGACGAGAATCATTCGTTTTCCTGTACCATTCGGTAATGATACAGTTCCACGCACCTGCTGATCCGACTTTTGAGCATCAATGCCCGTCTTCAGCGAAATTTCCACAGATTGGTCAAATTTGACCGGTGGAAATTTTTTTAATATTTCGATAGCATCCGCAAGTGAATAGCTCTTTTCAGCGTCCACTAGCTTCTCTATCTCCCGAAATCTTTTACTGCGATGCGTCATACTTTAGCCTTCTATTATATCTACACCCATAGAACGTGCTGTCCCCTGAACGAGCATCATAGCTGCCCCCTCAGAGTTCACACGCATATCTGGGTATTTTGCTTTCGCAATTTTTCTTACTTGGGTTTTTGATAACTTACCCACTTTATCCCTATTTGGCACTTTGGAACCCGATTCAATACCTAGTTCTTTTAAGATCATCCTAGACACTGGAGGTTGTTTGGTGACAAAAGTGAAAGTTTTATCGGCAAAAACAGAGATCTCTACAGGGAGAATATCCCCCGCTTTATCTTGCGTTTTTGCATTAAATTCCTTACAAAAAGCCATAATGTTGACCCCAGCACCACCGAGGGCGGGACCGATAGGTGGAGCAGGATTTGCTTTTCCTGCAGGAATTTGTAACTTAATGATTTTTACTAGTTTTTTCGCCATTTGTTTTCCTTAAGAAATAGGATTATTTAACTTACTTCCGACTCAGCAGGTGCTATCTCAACTTGCCAGAATTCGAGATCATCCACTCTTGTTTCCCTACCAAAGATGGAAACCATAACACTGAGACGGCCTTTGTCATGAAATACTTCAGTGACAGTACCAATAAAGTTGACAAATACACCGTCAGTGATTTTGACTTTTTCCCCTACGACGATGTTATGTTTTTGCACGACTGCCTGTTTCTTCTCTTCAAGGTCGCTTAAGATAGCATCTACTTCTTTTTGTTGCAAAGCTGCGGGCTTACCACCACCTAGAAAATCGAGAACTCCATTTGTGTTTTTCACATACATCCAAGCATCGTCTGTTAAGTTCATTTTAACTAGGATATATCCTGGCCACAGTTTCTTCTCGCTGATTTTTTGTTGCCCTTGCTTCACTTCTGCCACGTTCTCAGTGGGAACAAGCACTTCCACAACTAAATCTCTCATTCCTTGGGAATCAAGATTGTCTTCCAGTGTTTTTTTCACTTTCTTTTCTTGTCCGGATACAACTTGCACTACGTACCACTTTTGCATGTAACCTCTTAACGTTAGCCGAAGATAAAATGTACTATTGTCTTAATCAACTCTAAAGCACCTTTCATGCATAGGTCCACTATATAGACAGCGAAACCAAACAGAAAAGTGGACCAAATCACTACCTTTGTGGAGAGCTTGAGCTCCTCTTTGGTCGTCCAGCTGACCTTATGCATCTCGTCTTTCAATTCTTGCACATAACCAAAGAGCGATTTCCGCTTAGCAACCTTACCCTGATTACCAGTTTCCACCTGCACACGGGGCGGATTGTATTTGACGTCCATAGTACTCATAATCAATATTGGTTCGTTTGTTCATGGTTATGATGCGAGTGCGGAGGGATTCGAACCCCCGACCGGCGACTTTGGAGATCGCTGCTCTACCAGCTGAGCTACACACCCTTGTTAAAATGCGAAGCAAAATGGGCATTTTGCTTCGCAAGCAAACTACTTTCACAATTCTTATGAACGATTACTGAAGAATCTTGGAAACTGTACCAGCACCAATTGTTCTTCCACCTTCACGAATTGCAAATCTCATTCCCTCTTCCATCGCAATCGGATGGATGAGTTCCGCTGTAAGCTCAACGTTATCTCCAGGCATCACCATCTCTGTTCCTTCCGGAAGGGTGACGGTGGCTGTTACGTCTGTTGTACGGAAATAGAACTGAGGCCTGTATCCGGTGAAGAAAGGCTTATGACGACCCCCTTCATCTTTATTGAGAACATATATCGTCCCCTTAAATTTCGTGTGTGGCGTGCATGTGCCGGGCGCTGCAAGAATCATTCCCCGTTCGATGTCATTTTTTTCCACACCGCGAAGAAGAATACCTACGTTCTCTCCAGCTCTAGCTTCGTCGAGCGTTTTATTAAACATCTCAAGACCTGTAGCTACCGTCTCACGAGTGGCTCTGATACCTACGAGTTGTAACTTATCGTTTGTCTTGACAATCCCTCTTTCCACACGCCCCGTAGCCACTGTTCCACGACCAGAGATAGAAAACACGTCTTCGATAGGCATCAAGAAAGGTTTGTCTACTTCCCTTACAGGAGTAGGGATCTTCTCATCCACTGTCTTCATCAGTTCTTTAATGCTAGCTACGTAGGCAGGATCCCCTTCAAGTGCTTTAAGAGCAGATCCACGAATGATAGGAACATCATTATACCCTTTCGCAGCTAAGAGCTCATGAAGTTCCATTTCTACGAGGTCAACGAGTTCCTCATCTCCCTTACCAATCATATCCATTTTGTTTAAGAAAACAACGATAGCAGGAACGCCTACTTGACGAGCGAGCAAGATGTGCTCTTTCGTTTGAGGCATGGCACCGTCTGTTGCAGCAACAACGAGAATAGCTCCGTCCATCTGAGCTGCACCGGTAATCATGTTCTTCACATAGTCGGCGTGGCCTGGGCAGTCTACGTGAGCATAGTGACGACTTGCTGTCTCGTACTCAACGTGTGTGGAGTTAATCGTAATCCCACGTGCTTTCTCTTCAGGTGTATTGTCAATAGAGGCATAATCTCTAAATTTTGATTTTCCTTCTTCAGCCAAAACCTTTGTAATTGCAGCTGTTAAAGATGTTTTGCCGTGGTCAACGTGGCCAATAGTACCGATATTGACGTGCGGCTTGTTCCTTTGATACGATTCTTTTGCCATTATTTCATCCTCCGTTTGGCTCAAGTAAAATAACAGTTTGTAATACTAACTTGATCGACTGTTTTTGCCCAGAATAGGAATTGAACCTACGACCGCTTGCTTACCATGCAAGTGCTCTACCACTGAGCTATCTGGGCATTTTTGCTACAAACACCTAGGTGTAAGTCGAAAGCTTATAAGGCTACTCCTCTTAAGCAATAAAATCAATACTTATTGTTTAGATGCAGAATTTACCTAGCAAAAACTCTACTCAACGCTGCCTATAAATAATTCTTGCTTTAGTTAAATCATAGGGAGACATCTCCACAGTCACCTTATCCCCTACGAGCACCCGGATATTTCTCATTCTCATTTTTCCACACAAATGGGCAATGACATGCATCCCATTTTCTAGGGCAATCCTAAAATTCATATTAGGGAGCAGCTCTTCAATCGTTCCATCTACTTTGATGGTGTCTTCTTTCGCCATAAACTTGGGTTACACACTTTGTAAATTTATAAGGGTAAATAAAACTAGAGCCCCTCATTAATGTCAATCAATTTTCCTTTATTTTACCAACTTGACCTTATCCCCCGATCCCCTTACAATGCTCTATAGAGAAAATACTCAAGAGCGTATTGCATGGAAAAAACACACGTAGACACTTCAGCTTGTTTGCTAAAACAAGAGAAGCTCTCCAAGCTATTTGCTCATCTCCCAAGCTCTGAGGCTAAGTATGAGAAAATCATGGAGATGGGAAAAAACCTCCCCCCACTTTCCGAGGCATGCAGAACGGAAAAACACCTGGTCCCCGGCTGTCAAAGTATTGTTTACCTAAGAGCGTATTTAGGGGCTGATGGCCATAGTTATTTTGAAATACACTCTGAAGCTCTAATCTCCTCTGGCCTTGCAGCCCTTTTACTCTACGTCTATAACGGGGAGCCCCCAGAAGTGATCCTTACTTGCCCCCCCACCTTCATCCAAGAATTGGGCCTTCTGCAAAGCCTGTCTCCAGGAAGATCTAATGGGCTGGCTAGCATGTTCCAGGCCATGAGAAAAGAAGCCCTCCTTTTACTTACCAATTAAAACTAAAACTACCCTGTTTTATTTTAGTTTATTTAAAACAAGAAACGACTTATACTGCAGTTCTTTTTAAATAATTAGAGGTAAATATGGCAACTGCTATACAAAAAATTTCTGATATATCCCATCCCCCCGCCCCTGCAGAACCCGTGCAAGCGAGCAAAGTGAATTATTTAGATCGTTATGTAGAATTTATGGATGAGAAGACAGAAAAGTCCCATAACAACTACTCCAAAATGTGGAAGGTTGCAGCTATTGTTTCCTTAGTTGCCTTCACCGCGATAGCTGTAGGAGCCGTTGTTGTGTCGGGATTTTTTGTCCCTATGTATGTACCTATAGTGATTATTGCCTCCTCTTTACTTATGGCTCCCATGGTGCAAGTCTATAAAAAACTAGAGGCTTTTGCCGAAGGGCATAGTCTTCTTGCTCAACAATCTAAGGATGTTCGAGCAGAGCATGAAAGACTCTCGCAAACTATGGGTCTTAGCGAATACAAACCCGAGCAGCTTCCCTTCATGGCTCAACTGCATTATTGGAAAGGACGGATGGAAGAGATGCAAAGCAAGTACACGCAAGCCATAGAAGAAATAAAAGAAAAAATCCCTCACAAGCAAGATCCTGATGTCGCAATGAAAATAAGAGAGTTAGAAGAGACCGCTTTATCTTTAGAAAGTCAGTTAATGAAAGCAAAAACAAAAGCCGCCTTTATGTATGGACTCTTACTAAACCCTGAATTTTCTGAGGAGCTGGATTCCCTCATTGAGGTGAATGCCATGTCTTTTGAGGAAAAAGCCCTAGCCCATCGCTTCCAAGATCCTAGTGCAGAAGTATATATTTCCTTCAAAGAAGGACGGCAAGGTCCTTCCATTTCCTATAGAGAAGCTCATGCACTCTCGATTGCTGATCTCTCCGATAGGATTTTTGCAGGAATTGAACCTAGAGAAGTGGCCTCCGAAGCCTCTTAAAGAAGCGTTTGCACGCTTTTTTGGATGCCGCCGCTCACCTCTACATGACCTTCTTTTGTGACAAAGACGTCATATTCTAATCTGACGCCAAATTCACCAGGAAGATAGATCCCGGGCTCTATAGAAAAGCACGTGCCCGGGATAATAGGTCTTTCATCGTAGGTTTCAAAGCTATCCATATGGGTTCCGGGGCCGTGATCTTGCGTATGGATGTTGTGTCCTGTTCTATGGATAAAATACTCTCCGTATCCCTGGCTCTGTATATATTCTCTGCAGACCCGATCCACTTCGTAGCCTTGCACTTTTTGCTTGGCTGCAAATCTCTCTTTCACAAAATTTGTCGCCCTTTCTTGGGCGGCAAAGACAATCTGAAAAATCTTTTGTTGTTTTTCTGTAGGCGCATCGGAAACCACTCCCACTCGGCAAATATCTCCATAGATGGCACGAGGCTCATTTTTCTTGCACCACAGGTCAATGAGAACAAAATCTCCTTTCTGTATAGGAGAGTGCACACGAGCCGTTGGGCTGAAGTGAGGGTCACTGCTATGAACATTTACCGCACAGATGGGATTTCCCTCCGACATAAAATTGTTCGCATGGAATTCAGATACAATGAGCTGCTGCACCTCGTATTCTGTTACAGGCTGATTTTTTTTGATTTTGGATGCAATGAAATCCCACGCCTTACTTACGGTAGCATCTAACAGACGACAAGCTTCTTTATGCGTACGAATCTGGTACTCGTCTAATACGCATGTAAAATACTGCATAAAACCCGCAGAAGAAACAACATCGACACCAAACTGCCTTACCTGTTCTACAACCCCCGCATCTACGAGAGAAACATAGGGAATCATGTTCCGTGGAGAATACTCCATAGCTATTTTCTGTTTGCCTTGCAAGACTTCTTGCAGCCGCTGCTCTAGCGACTGCCAAGTGACGTAGGTTGTCGTATTTCCCGGGCAGTGCTGCAAGACATGAGGCTCTATGGCATGGACGATTTTGACAGGGTCTCCATCAGCGGGAATCCAATAAAAGAAGCGCCTCGTGAGGTGCACATCGGAGTGGACTTCTAGGAAGTCAATGGCTAGGTGATTTCTTCTATGGAAATCGTAGAGAAGCCACCCATCTATCTGCCACTGCTTTAGATGCTTTTGCGCTTCTTTAATTTTTTGTAGGTCCATCTCTTGCCTCACTAATGATAGATACACTGGATTAAAGCAGAAGCTGCCACAATGCGCAACACTTGAAAAGGGTCGTCTAAGACTCCCATAAGAAAGGGAACAGACGTCAAGTCTCCAATGTGTCCTAACGCTTCCAAAATAACCATTTTCATTTCTCTATCTACATAAGGATAGGTTTCTTGCAGCACTTTAATCGCAGAGACATCACTTCCTACTAGAGCCAAGATAAGAGCAGCTTGGATCCTGATTTTCTCCTCCGGATCGGTAAGCAGCTCTCGGATGAGCTGCAAAGCCTGCTCATCCCCTTCTTCTAATAGAGTAGCTGCAGCAGCACCCGTAATCCCCCAAGACTGATTGCGCAAAAACTCTTTTACCGCCTCTAACGCCTGCGGATATTGGACGACACTGAGCGCAGACAAAAGCTCTAACTTCACCAGTTGATCTATTACTTGTGGATATCTGGGTATCTGCTCGACATGTTTGACTTCGCTGGGGGCAAGTGTTCGGAAAAGAGGGTTATATCGATTATCCCACATCCACAAATCATTGCCCGATTCTACTAGCACATGGAATAGTACCTTTGCAGATTCCTTGACATTTTGTCTTTGCCCTATAAGTCCCAGAGCTAGGTTAGCCTTAACATAGGGGTCTGTTTCTTTTTGCAGTAGCCCCTTGACCATCTTTACAGAAAAGGAGCCACTCACAGACAAAGCAGCAGAAGCAAGCCTCCTCCACTCTGGCAGTGGCTGTTGCATCCACGCCTTCAACGTCTCCTGTCCCACAGGAAAGCCTAGGACAGTTGCTGCCCACCCCGCAGTAACCGCTACTTCGGGACAGGGATCTCGGCAGAGCCTTTCCAGGGAGGCTAAAACAGGTTTTTTCCCAATAGTTTTTACCTGCATAAGACCAATAGCATTTAAAGCACTTACTCGGACAGAGGGGTGCGTGTCTTGGAGAAGGGGCAAAAGATACTCTGTCTTATCTTGTAGATCGAGATGAATAATCAGCTCAGAGGCCAGCTGCCTTAGTCCCGCCCTATTACTGGAAACTAACGTCTGCAGCTCCGTATCTTCTACTCCGTCATACATGCTCACTAAGGCAATGATAGCAGCCGCCTTCTCTTCTGCTAGCGTCTTAGGATTTGCAATCATTTCCTTTAGGCATGCCCGTGCAGCTTTTATCCGCAGCTGCCCTATAGCATGTAAGACATCGAGCTTCACATACCACACTTTCTCTGTATGTAGAAGCTTGACTAGCTCTTCTTGAACGGGGGTATCTCCATAGGAGGCCGCTATCTTAACAGCTACGCTGCGCAAAAGAGCATTGGAGCTTTGCATCTGCTCCAAAAGAAGCGGCAATGCCTTAGCATCACGGGTATAGGCAGCTCCTAGTAAAGAATAGAGCTTAATCATAAGAAGAGGAGAGTCTTCTCCTTTATTCAAAACACCCCAAGCTAATGTCTCATAGATGAATCGATGATTTTCTTCTTCCGGACTGAGCTTGATGGTTTGGAGGACTTCTTGGTAAGCCTCTTTTTCCTCCCCTTTTTCACAGAGAGACTTTACATACAAAAAGTGCAACTTTCTCGATTCCGGATATAGGGAAAGATACTCTTTCGCCCGGCTCGCTGCTTCATGAAAATCTTCTATAAGAAGATGGTCTTGAACACGGCGAGCCGCTTCTTCTTCGCTTACATCAGCAAAAGAAAAGCAAGAAATGGATAAACAAAGAATCAGAGAGGCCCTTTTCCAAGACATAATAGACATTCACCAGTAAAACCTCATTGTACAAGAAAATAGGCAAAAGACAAAGCAAGAAAAAACCTTATCCCACCCCAAAATGAGAAAGTTTCTTTCCTCCGATAAGGTGGAAATGGAGATGGTCTACCACCTGCCCTGCATCGGGGCCATTGTTTGTCAAAAAACGATATCCCTCTTCTGCGATGCCAAATTCGGTAGCCAGCTTTTGCGCAACTGAGGCCATCTCTGCGATAAGAGTTAGGTCATCCCCTTGAACAGATTGCAGGTCGGGGATCTCTTTCTTCGGGATAATGAGAATATGTACAGGAGCTTTTGGTGCAATATCATGAAAGGCTAAAATCCTTTCATTTTCAAACACTTTTTTACAAGGAAGCTCTCCCCTGATAATTTTACTAAATACAGAACTCACAATTTTTCCTCCTTCAGCACAATATCTAACGCCTTTAACACATCTTGCTTCGTTTCCCATACGGAGATAAATCGCCCCTTATGACAAAAGATAGCCCCCTCAATTCCGGATGCTTTTTTTAGGTCTCCATCCAAAAGTCCAGCCCAAGCCATGGGAAGAGGCTTTCTGACCTTCATTCTCTCATTGCTCGTTGGGGGAATACCCCTGAGTTTCCAATGTGATCCCGATGGCATAATCAGAAATTGCGCAGGGTGTTTCTCCCCTCCATGATCAAAGAAAGCATCGATCCATGGCATAGGCTCATCAAAGAGTAGATACTCTTTACCCACCTGCATGGCAGCGAGCACTTTACCCTTACATTCCTGCATATAGAGGTAACGCTCCCACAGCCTCTTTAAGTGACCGAGGACAAAGCCCAAAGCAGCGAAAAAAGCTTCACTCTGTTCTTTTTCCGGCACATCATGTTGTTTAGGGACAAAATTACTCACTATCTGAGAGAAAGAACATACTCCGACCTCAAGAGACGCTCTACCGTTGTCATGGGCATCGACTCCTAAAATCAGGGACTTATTAAAAAAATCGTAGGTATCTTGGTCTAAAATTTTTTGTTCTTTAAAGTATAGTAAGATCATCCCCGCGCTGCTCATGTCTCCTTGATAAGAGATTTGGTGATGATCAAATCTCTTTTTATCGGGGTTATATTCCCCTCCTACATCACAGACATATTCACACTGGGCAATTTTTTCCTTATCGCGCGAGCGCAAGATTTTGTCTTTATCGATGTAATCGAAAAGCAAAAGCAACGCACATGCTGTCACCTCGTCCGCATGAAATGTGCCATCATGTGTGGCAAAGCTTCGTTGTACTTCCATAGTTTTACTTCATGTAAGGGCTTAAGCTCTGTCATCATAGAACTTATAGATATTAATCGACAAGCTGAGAAAACTTGTTTTTCAGTTTAACTGCACTACATACAAGCTACCAAGCAAAATTTTCAATAAAATCAATAAAATTTTTATCAGAAAGGCAATAACAAATTCACTATTTATTTTAATAGAATCTTTATAAAAACCACTGTATAATTGCGGCAAAGATTGGAGGATTTTTATGAGCATAACCGACGTCTGCAAAGTGGCCCCAGCAGCCTTTGACCTTATCAACAAAGGAAAACCTGTACTCCTCACCCCAACAGAGCAAGGCATCGAGTTAAGTTCTAAAAAATCTTCTATAGGGGTGGAAATTGCCGGAATAGATGCGCTTGTCGATAGAGTTTTGGATTATCTAAAAAGAACAGATATTCGACAAATTCCTTACACAGAATCGCTCGAAGTTAGACGGACAGTAGATCTATGCCATCATTTGATCAAAGAGATCGAAAGAAAACACCCAGATAGCAAGCAATCATTAGAAAAGCTCAAAGCCAAGGTTCTCAGCGCCAAGTGCGGAGGGCATATTTCACCAACGGTTTTTACAAATCACGCCTATAAAGGCTATCGCCAGTTTATAGAAAAAAGCCACCTCGCCCACCAGATGGAGGCCCTGCGTTTCCAAATAGGACAAGAGGCGCCAAACAGGCCTAGCGTCCCCCTGGCCATTGGTGGTAAACTTATGGAAGTAGATTGGAGCCTTTTGGAACAGACAAAAGTGCTTGATGCTAGCGGCAAGCAGAAAGGATGGCGCTTTGGGTACCTAGGGCAAGAATTTTTCCAAACTGACATGAATTACAAGTTAACGCTAGACTCGTATCTTGTCCACAACGGCATAGCGTCATATAACCCAAGAACAACTTCTGACATTGTGGTATTTGATAAGAGAGATCCCAAAGAGTGGGGAGAAAAGTATGTCGTAGAGCTATGGACAGTAGGGAAAGATGCTGAAGGCAAAAGGCCTAGTCTTTTCCTGGGAGACCATAGTTTTGTTGTCCTCAAAGATAAAGAAGGAAATGTCCGCTCTGTGGGGATGTTTGGCCCTCCGTCCGAAAACTTTGACAATCAGGACAAACTAACTATGTTTGCCAGAAAAGGAGGCCAGTACTGGACTCCCGATGATTATCTCTACCTAGCTCTAAACTCCGGTAACACGAAAATCCTAAGCGTAGAAACAGATGACAAGGGAATCTATGATGAGGTCTTAGGACACCTGCAAGAGAAAAAGAAAACCGAGCGCCCTCTTTTTTCTTTTTTACAAAATAATTGCACTACCTTCGCAGCTGGAGTCCTAGATGATACGTTAGGAATACACCTAAATACAAAACTTTCCTTCTTTTCCTACATATGCAGAAGGATATTGCCTCCCTCCACTATAGACAAGCTCGTATCATTTCATCATAAGACAATAGGAAAGCTGCCATCCGTTGTACAAAAAGCCTTGTTTTTTTCCCCTCTTGTTTATGTCCCCACAGTTTTGCTCGGGTTGTTTTGTCAACTCCTTATGCTAAAAAACAGGAAAGGATATAAAGGGACGGACTTTACCATCCTCGACGTTTTTTTCAGGCCCTGGATGCTCTATGTCGATCACCCCTGTGCTCTAAGAGAAGATATGGATACAAAATTTCCATCGGGAAGAATTGCTCTATCTAGAGACTCTCAGAAGAATTGGTGCATTAAGCACCTGCCTAGAGTTTAAGAAAAAGAGACTACTATGAGCCCTATTCATGAAGCCATGCCCATTAGTGCACCACCCCCTTCCTTTGTAGAACGGGCAAAGAGATTTTGGTGCCCCGGTTATGCTAATCGTCAAGATGACAAGATGATCAAAGCGTTCCTCAAGGCAGTGAAAGGAGACAAAATAGATCAATCTCTTCTTCTTTCCGTAGAAACCTTTCTTGCCAGGTGGGCCGTCTCTTCCATCCCTCCGAAGGGGGTAGTGGAACTGGAAAAATACAGCTACATCGCAAGGCAGAGACTCGGTATGGATGTTACAAACCTTGCAGAAAGAATCCAATCTCATGATAAAAAAGCGATTGCATCCCTTTCAGCAATAGGAGTCGATGAAAAGTGCTTCTTGGATCATCCGGAGATGATGAATTTTCTCCTCTCCACCTACACCTATAGGAACATGCTCCGCTATGGTCATAAAATCCAGTTTACAGAGAAAGGCCCCACCCTATTAGTAGATGGCGTACAAACGTCTTTTATAGAAGTTATGAAACAGTTTTCTGCCGGCAAGGACGGAATCTATAGTGTGTCTGATACAAAACGTTGGTATTACTTAGAAAATGGGCTCACTTGCTATGACTATGCGGTATGGGAAGAAGCAAAGCCTTTCCAAAGATGTGACAATCCGGAAGGCAAGTACTATTTCCAGGTGGTAACCTCCCACGCAGGCAAGGAAAAAATGGGAGTTCTAGACAAAGTGCTGAAAGGAGCTCGACACACCTGGTTTCGTGTGATAGTCCCGAGTGGAGATATGTATAGCTTTGGCTTTCGAGTCACAGCAAAAAACGTGCAGAAATTCAAACCCTTAGCCTCCCTCCATGTCAATATTGAATCGCCCGATGTATTTGAGTATTGCACAGATAAATCAGGGCATCTTATAGAAACAAAAATCCCCATAACAAAAGAGCAAGCAAAAAAGGTGTTTGATGCTATTTCTCTAATAAGAAAAGGGTCTAGAAATTTTAATTTTATCAGCAATAATTGCTGTGCTGAGACGCATTATGTCATGAGTGCAGCAGGCATTGCAACTGTAGATGTAAAAGTGTCTATAAGCGAGGCATTGCATAAACTTATTTACCGCTCCTTCGTTCCTAAGTTCATCAGAAAATCACTCAAGTCTGCTATGCAAAATGCAGCAGTACGAGTTCTTTCTTATCCTTTCCGTATTTTTTTTCGCTTCGTTTCCAAAGCTCTCTTCCACATCATATTTACCCCCCTATTTCTATTAGCAGGCGCCTCAAAAAAGGAGAAAAACAGGCTCCCTCCCAGAGAGAGCATTTTTCCTGGCTACGACTCCAAAACAGCTCTTCCCGATCCAAGTATGGTAGAGGGGATCGATACGGCGGCTCACGCCCTTTTTGATTCCGCAGCATCCATTTTTGATCCTGCCACATGGAATCTTGGTGGTTTCACCAGGAAAATGGCCAAATGGCAAAAAAAGCAGCCTTTAACAGAAATTTGTCCATTCCAAAATACCCGGGCAGAAGAATCCCCGTCTGTGGCCTCTTATTTGCCAAAACAACCGACAAATGGAGCACATCTGCTCACATCTGATACAGAGAAAACAAATCTAAGAACATTTCAATCCATTTTATCTCAATTGACACTCTTAAGAGGTGATGTACTAGGAGCTTTTCGTATGCTGCCTGCCAATGTTCAATATGCTATTGAATACCAAATCTATGTTTGCGATGGCGCACGATCTACAGACTATGAATTTGGAGAAAATGTGGTCAAACACTCCCCCTATCACCCTATTATTCAAGAAGCGGTCCATACGCTTATCGCAGCGATCTAATCCTACTTTGACCCATTTTACACCTCGTAGATGCAAATGTAAGCTACATAACTTCTTCTAAAAAATCTTCTTTCCTAAAAAACCATTCTTCAGTATCCCATAAATAGGGAAAACGATACGCGCAAAGAACAAAATATCCCCCTGAAAGGACTCAATGGAAAGTTATCTTATTTCAGACCTATACGATCTTGTCACTCCTGACGGAGCCATTGAGTCTATACAGCACATCACCCCCCAGCTTGCTACCGTAACAGTTGGCATCACGAACATATCCCCTGCTTTTATCGGATTCCAAATTCCGCATGATCGTGTTTTTTTCAATATCAAGAGCACACTTGCCCAGCTAGGACTGGATGCTGTAAGCAGCGAGATCCATCTAGATAGAAAAAAAGGAAAAGCCAAAATAAAGCTCGACCTTATTGCAAGAGGAAAACTCTCTACCTTGCTTCTCAAGCATGTTAAAGAGGGAGCTTTCATTGGAAAACTCTTTGCAGCCGATGAGAGAAGAAAAGTACGAGATCCCGACTATCTCCTACGCATGTACAATAGAAACGATAGGGAAGGACGCCCTCTTCTCTACCTAGGGGATCCCCACGGAAGTGAAGAACTGGTTTTAGAAAAGAAAGATGGGTATACGATTGCTCACTTAACTCTGTTAAATGGGATCATTACTTATGATCCCGTTGTAGAAGGGTTCATTCCGACACTAGCAAAGGCCCTTACCCACACAGAGTTCAAGCTGCGCTCCCTGCTTCAAATAGAGCAAAAATGGATTCCGAGAGCGGAAAAAAAAGTGCCTAGCGGAGAAATTCTCTTAGTAAAGACACAGCCACTGCACGTGCGTACAGTCTTTGGCAGGGTAGTAGAATCGTTACTACCGCAGGGGATTCATCACACAAGCGCCTCCGTTTTGGAGCCTGACACCAAAGCCTCAGGAGATGTATATGAGCTCTATGGAGAGTCGGATGAAGAAATCCAATTTATCCCTCTAGAATTTTACACATTGGAGCCTCATAGAGAACACGTATTCTTCTCAGACAGAGATCAGCTCAAAGACTGTCTAGAAAATGATGACGCTCTCTTTAAAGCCTTTGAAACAGCTCCGGGCCCCATCCATCACAAAGCGGCTGTATTCATTGTTAAGGGGGATCAACTTCTCCACCTAGAGCCTCATGACTGGATCTCCAAAGAGCCCCACCCACAAGAGTTCCCCGGACTTATCTATCATCCTGAGAGGCAGGCTCTCATGGTGCAAAGATATATTGAGCAGCAGCCGATTTTCCCCTTTATTCAGGCTATCCAGAATGGATTAATTACTAGCCAAGGAGTACTCTTCACCAGGTATTTCCCCTCTCCCCTTACAAAAAAATTGCTGCTGGGAGACCTAGTCCAGCGCTGTGTGAAGGGGATCTATTTTCAATATGCTTCTCAATCTTGCGCAGAATATTTCTCTCACGAAGACCGAGCTCTTCTCCACGACTTAGCGAAATTTGCCATCCCCGTATTTTGGGTAGATCAAAGAAGTAAAAAGATCTTACAGTACGTCCCCAAACCAGAAAAAGATGCAGGCATGTTCGTTCCTCTTGCCTTGGTGGATGAGTTTCTGCGAGCCACTTCTTTTGGGATCTATGGTTCCCATATTGTACGAGGCGGGTTTGAAGAGGAACTTACCACGCTACTTGCCGGCTTAGAAAAAATGCGCACAGAAGTAGACCATGCCCTGCTAAATAAAAACACTCCTATAGCGCTTATTACCGGAGGGGGCCCCGGAGTCATGGAAGTGGGGAACATGGTAGCTAAAAAGTTAAACCTCCTCTCCTGTGCAAATATTGTCGACTTTAGACATAAAGAGGACTCTGTCGTTAGCGAGCAACAGCAAAACTCCTATATCGACATTAAAATGACCTACCGACTCGATAGACTCGTAGAAAGGCAAGCAGAATTTAACTTAGATTTTCCTATCTTCTTAACAGGAGGCATCGGTACAGATTTTGAATACACCCTAGAAGAAGTAAGAAGGAAAGTGGGCTCCGCCACAGCAACTCCTGTACTGCTGCTAGGAGATCCGAGCTACTGGAAAGAAAAAGTATCTACTCGCTTCCGCTGTAACCAAAATAGCGGAACCATCATCGGCTCTGAATGGGTAAGTAACTGTTTCTACTGCGTACAAACGGCCCAACAAGGCCTAAAGGTGTATAAACAATTTTTTACAGGCAACCTAGCCATAGGAAAAAATGGTCCTGTTTACCCCGACGGATTCTGTATAGTGAAATAAAAGGACGTCAACACGCTCATCTTCGGTTATTTACAGATAAAACCTACATAAAACTTTTACTATTAATTACTTAATAATATTTGCCTACTCACTACAACTACTCGAAATAATTATTTTATTATTTTATCAAGTTAATCATTAACTACATCTGAATAATAAATTAAATAGAAATAAATCAGTGTTTAATTTTAATAAAAAAATATTATATAATTAGTGATACGAAACAAACATAGCAAGCGCTGTGTTAAATAAAAAAACCATAAAAAGGAGTAATATTATGTGTAATTTTGGAAGTGACATGAGAGCCTCTAGTAGCACAACAACGCCAACAACACCTACTACTACAGCACCTGCAAAACCAGCAGTACCTCCTGTAGCAGCTGTAGTGTCAGCCGTAGCAATGAAAGCTATTGCAGCAGAAACGACTAGCCCCGGCTCATCCTCTGGTATGCCAACAGGCGTCCACGTTTAACTGTGCGCTAAATACAGAGCAAGTGTGTAGAGGGTTTCGTGGCGTTGCTACGAAACCCTTTTTTCTTTTTCCAAATCCTTATTTTTAAAATCCCCAGGAAAGACCCACTTCCCCATACTGAGTCTTTTTCAGAAAGAACTGCCCCTCGTAGGAATAACCGTGATGATAGTCAATAAACACTCTCATCTTCCTACCTATTCCCTGCAGTTTACTGAGCTCATAGCCCAGTTTCACAAAGACGTCCCATCCCCAGTCCCTCACCTGCCAGTTTTCGAGGTGGAAGGCAAGGAATGGTGTCCCGTAGAGACGGTGGTAATAGAGTTTCTTTCCTAATATGCGCAACTCTGTACCATATTTGACATAAAACGTTTTCATGGGGAAGGAGTTGTCGCTGTGCAAAATAATCCCCGGACCGAAATAGGCTCTAAGGTTGCCAGAAAACTGATAGGAACTCATATACTCTATGGCTTCATAGCTAGGATTTTTTCTTCCATCTACATACTTGTGATGATTGGCCATAAGCTCATCACCTAGGTGGCTGGAGATATGATATAAGCGCAAGCGGAACGACCATCGATCGTAGGCATAGGTAAGAGGTATTCCGAAGAAATAATCAGAGTTGACAAGTTCGCATAAGTCGCCATTATCATTTTTTGGGATGTGGGTATAGTTGAATACAGCCCATACGGCGCCTTGGATACCTATCTGCATGTCTCCATGCCATCTAAACACATCTCTCCAACGAAAAAAGGGGAAATCATCACCGAGCGCTACAGCGGCTGCTTGTTTCCCTATCACGTGATCACCAAAGCGATAGGCGGCAGAATAGGTAGGCTCTCTGGGGTCTGCTACCTGTGGTTGATAAAGGACCGTAGATTGAGGAAACCATATCCCATTGACTCTTGGTTGTTCGACATATTTCTCCCTAGCCTCTACCTCCTCCGTTGTTAGCTGTTTTACCTCTACAGATTTTACTCCGGGAAGGTCCGTTACAAACGATATAATACTGTTTGCAACGAGTTCATTACGGGGAAGATTTGCAAGATGCACATGGTGGTCTTTGACAGTGACAATCACCTTGTATTCATAGAAATGCATGTCGACAAGTGCTTGGATATACCCTTCTAGGTAAGGATCCGTCGCATCTTCAAATGATTCTACAGGCAGATTGTCTGTCCTGGTAAGCAACACAGGCTCGATAAAAGCCACTTCCTCTTTTGGAGTGTTTGCATCAGGGACCTCTTTCCCTCCATCTGCAAACAAAGATAAAGCGCCAAGAAAGCAAGAAATCCCCGCCAGAGTCGATGTACACCTGTTCATCTGTCAGTACCCTAAATTTTTGTTATGAAAAGAATGTATAAACAATACTCCGTTTAAGCGCAAAAGATAATTTTTTCAATTTGGAGCGTCAGCTACTTTTTGCTTAAGGAAAGATTTTCTCGAAAGAAGAATTCTGCTTGCATAGACGCAGAGAAACATAGAGGCAAACAAGACAAATACAGGACCAAAACATACGCAAAGGGCGCTTCCAATGGGAGGAGCAATCAACCCCCTCACCCCTACCGTTAAAATATTGACATGAGTAAACAAGGAGCTGTCTTCTGACCTTGCAAAGATAGGGCCTGACAAGTTCCAGATAAGGTGGCTCCCCGCCTGAGCCACTCCGTAAACAAAGTAGGCAAGGTAGAGCCAAAAGAGATGAAAGGGCGCTAAGAACAGAAAAAGAGGAAATAAGGCCACACCTAAAAACACCATCCCAGAAAGTTTAGATACGTGGACCTTACTCATCGCCCTAGCCCATAAAGAAGAAGAAAACACAAAACCCATACCCTTAGCGATGGAAAAGGCAATAGCGAGATCGCTGTAGGAAAGATGCAATACATCTACAAAAAACAAAGGAAGAGCCGGATGTATGAGCATGAGACCAAAGCCGCAAGCCATATACCCCCACTGAAACCTAGCAAAGTCTTTTCTCTGTTGCATGAGGTTCCATGCCGCTACCCAAGGAGCCATTAAAAAGGGATTGCTCTCTTTATTTTCTTTTTTAGGAGGCAGTTCCTCTTCTGCAAGAGGAATCCTATTTTGGATAAACACACCAATGATCCCTAAAAAGGCGCTTAAGAAAAATAGCCATTTCCACAAGAAAGAGTAGTGATCTAAGAGAAAACCGAAGGCGATAGCGATAAGCACCCCTTCCCCATATCCTATCGCTGAGCCTAAAGAAAAAAATTTCTCCCTCTCCCTTTTAGGAAGAGTAATTTTTAACACCTCCATCCAAGCCGGAGTCCCCGCCCTGGAAAAAAGCATGTGAAGAGCGGCGGAGATAATGAAAAACCAAACGTTATCCATAAAGGGAAACAGTAAAAAAGGAACTCTAGCGAGAATCCCTGCCCAGAAGATACTGGGTTTAAGAAGGTGTTTTCTTCCAGCGACCCTCTCACTCCAATAGGAAGAAAAAAGGGAAACAACAGGCTTTAACATGGCAAGCAAAGCAATCTGGAAGGCTGTTGCCCCCAAGTCCTTCCTTAGAATAAAGGCTAGCAGACCATAAATCGAAAAGAGAAACTCATTGAATAGGCTGGTCCAGAGAATAGCACTTTTTGTTCTTAGAGCAGAAATAGTAATGATTTCCTTTAACTGAACACTCACTGTCCTTGCCCTGCCAAAATAGGTAATCGGAGCGATGATACCAGTTTAGGCAGATTTGGCCTATAAGAACCTCACCTTATTGTAAAAACAAAATTTTATCTCACAGGAAGAGGATTTTGAGACTTGGCTAATAAAATCCTTGATTTTTCTCCCCTCCACATACTAAGATGTTTTTCCATTCAAATGGGGCAATAGCTCAGTTGGTTAGAGCAACGGACTCATAACCCGTTGGTCCCAGGTTCAAGTCCTGGTTGCCCCATATTCTTTCGCATTGAAAATAAGTGACATAGGAAGGCATTTGTCACATGCGAACCTGAACGCTGAGCTCTGTGGGCCACTGGATGACCACTAAACCGCAAAAGGCAGCTAAAGGAGACAACAATCACATGGCTAACTCTTTGAAAAAACAAACACAGGGAGACTCCATGAACATTCCTCCGGGCATAGATCGACTTCCCCTCCAGGACGGCACCTGTCTCTACAGGGTGCGTATTCGGAACATAAAAAACAGTCCGGCACCCAAGAAATCGTGCGCCCCTAGTTGAGGCAATGAGGGAGTTGGCTGAAGTTCGAGCAATTCCTGTGACAGTAAAAAATGCTCGCGTAATGCTCGCGTCTGGGCGCGTAATGATAAGCTAAATATGCCCGGGTCTTGCTACTAAGTCATCATTAGCCTTAGAGATCTCCATAAAAAATGAAAAACGATCAAGGTGCAGAGCAAGTTCAAGATCTTTAGCAGAAAATTCAGGTACTGCAGGATCAGAAAAAACCATTCCTTCAGGAGACTTACGAACACGCTCAAGAAAAGGATCTGCATGTGTATTATAACCGTTCAACCGATCTATTAGATATTCTGCTAATGCGAGATCTTCATCGCCATTTTGAGTGCCAGTTACAATGAATGCAACTTGCTTTGGAGAAATTGCTTTTATTCGTTTTATGGTTGCTTCTGCTACAACAAAGCTTGCTATGAGTAGCTGATCTGCATGTCTACAATTTACTACTCCCTGTGTCCCTGCAGACGTTCTTTGTACCATTCTATGGTTGTGTAAAGAGATATTTTCAAATTCAGCGGGAGAATTTCCATAGTGAAAACCTGGAATAGCTTTGCCGAAAGTTTCTCCCATTAGCTTGAGAGAGTTGTCAGCATGATGTTTATCAAAAGCTTCTTCAGGGGTTGAAACAAAAATGATCTCCTTAGCTCCAGCTGCAAATGCAAATGCTGCTGTAGTAAAAGCTCTCAAAACATCAATTATAACACACAAGCCTTGAGCTTTAGAGCATTCATTTCTTCTATAAATTTTGCATTCCATAGTTATTCTTCTAGTAATTTTTGTGACCAGGCTTGCTTGGCAAATGGGGTTAATTCCTTCGGTATGATCTCTTGAATATGTACCCAGAGCTTTTTCTCTTCAGGAATAATATCCGTTAATAATGAGAAGTCATAGACTCGGTAAATGATCCCAATATGATGTACTTGAAATTCTTTTCCATCATTAAGATAGCTTCCATAATTTGTCATTACTGTTAATAACTTTATTTGTTTAGCC
>JAHFTP010000230.1 GCA_023265495.1 Chlamydiota bacterium | reverse complement strand
TTTTTTTTAGATTCTCTTTAGAAGAATCTCTCTGATTTCCTTCTTTAAAATTTAATGGAATGAAGATAAAGAGGAAGAAAAAGGGGAGCTATCATGGGTGGATCCAATCAGAGTGAACAATTTCCAGAAGTCATTATGCCGGCTTGTGAGATGATGAAAATATTAAAAGGACAAAAAGCATTAGTCACAGGGGCAAATTCTGGAATCGGAAGAGCTGTTGCTATTGCTCTTGGACAAGCAGGAGCCGATGTCCTAGTCAACTACTTTGCAGGAGATGAACAGGCGCAGGAGGTCGTCACTGAAATAAAAAAATATGGATCTAATGCCGATTGTTTTAAAGCAGATGTATCAAAAGAACATGACATTCTTGCCATGTATGATTATATGAAAAAGAAATTCGGCACGATTGATATTTTAGTGAGCAATGCGGGAATCCAAAGAGATGCTCCCTTAGAGGAAATGACGTTAGATCAATGGAATCAGGTGCTTGCAACGAATCTGACAGGGCAATTTCTTTGTGCAAGGGAAGCTGTGAAAGAATTCAAACAACGAGGGGTGAAAAAAGAAATTTCCTGTGCGGCAGGAAAGATCATTTGTATGAGTTCAGTGCATCAAATGATCCCGTGGGCTGGCCATGTGAACTACGCAGCTTCTAAGGGAGGAATTCACCTCATGATGATGAGTATAGCACAAGAGGTTGCAGCACATAGGATCAGAGTAAATAGCATAGCCCCTGGAGCCATCAAAACACATATCAATACAGACGCATGGAATTCTCCTGATGCCTATCAAAGCCTTATGAAACTCATCCCCTATAAGAGAATAGGAGAGCCGGAAGACATAGGCAAATGCGCAGCGTGGCTTGCCTCCGATCATGCTGACTATATTACGGGAGCTACTATCTATGTAGATGGCGGCATGACGCTATTCCCTGGGTTCGAGGCTGGCGGATAAATGAAAAAGACTTACTACGATGTCATCATTATTGGAACGGGAGCCGGGGGAGGAACGCTTGCTCATGAGCTTGCCTCCACAGGCAAAAAAATCCTTCTTTTAGAGAGAGGAGGATATCTTCCAAGGGAAAAGGATAACTGGAGCTCTAAAGCAGTCTTTGTAGAGGGCAAATATAGAGCCAAAGAGCCTTGGATTGATAAGGAAGGAAAGGCTTTTCATCCGGGAATTCATTACTACGTTGGGGGAAACACGAAAGTATATGGGGCTGCCCTACTCAGAATGAGAGAGAGGGATTTTTCTTCTATCGAGCACCATGGGGGAATCTCTCCTGCATGGCCTATCAGTTATACGGATATGGCTCCCTATTATCTAAAAGCAGAAAAACTCTTCCACGTTCATGGATTGAGAAGAGCTGACCCCACAGAGCCTTATTGCGCTGACCCCTATCCTTATCCTGCAGTCAAACATGAGCCTAAAATACAAAAACTTTTCGATGATCTAACGAAGATAGGGCATCATCCTTTTCCCCTTCCGCTTGGATTACTTTTAGATGAAGAACATAGACACAATAGCCCCTGCATTAAATGCAATACCTGTGATGGATTTCCTTGCCTTGTCGATGCAAAGGCTGATGCACATGTCTGCTGTGTAAACCCGGCTTTACAATTCCCAAATGTCACTTTGTTGACACATTCCTATGTAGAAAAGATAGAGACCTCTGCTTCAGGAAAAGAAGTTACTACAGTCATTGTAGATAGGGAAGGAGCAAAAGAATCTTACGAAGGCGGCCTCATCGTAGTTTCTTGCGGTGCTATTAATTCTGCAGCGCTGCTGCTTCGCTCTGCCAATGCCAAACACCCGATGGGCCTTGCTAATAGCTCAGGTGTTGTTGGCAGATTTTATATGTGTCATAACAACTCTGCCATGATTGCTCTTTCTTTGGATCTCAATCCCACTTCATTTCAAAAGACTATAGGAATTAATGATTATTACTTTGGAGCAGATGACTGGAAGTATCCGCTAGGCCATATCCAAATGCTGGGGAAATCAGACAAAGAGATGTTTAAAGCAGATGCAACGCCGCTAGCTCCCGGCTTTTTACTGGAGGCCATGGCTAAGCACTCTATTGATTTTTGGATGACAACAGAAGATCTTCCCGATCCTCATAACAGAGTCACTTTAACTGCAAATAAAAATATCCAACTTAGCTATACCGAAAATAATACAGAATCCCATAAGCAGCTGATCAAAAAACTCAGACAGATGCTCACCAAGGTGGGAATCAAACACCATGCTTTCCCTTCATCTGCCTACTTAGGAAAGAAAATCCCCTTAGCAGGGACGGCACATCAGTCAGGGACGGTGCGTTTTGGGAAGGATCCCACCTCTTCTGCATTAGATCCTTTTTGTAAGGCACATGATCTAGATAACCTCTATGTGGTAGATGCAGGCTGCTTTGTTTCCAGCTCTTCTGTGAACCCGAGCCTTACCATTATTGCCAATGCCCTGCGCGTTGCAGATCATCTTAAGGAGCGGCTGAAGTGATGGCATCAGCTGCCATTTTTCCAATACTGGGAAAATAGCGCCACATCGTTTCTTCGATTATCTTTCTGTTTGTGGGGCTCGGCTCAACCAATGGTAGCCTTAAAGTAGGAGTGCATCTCCCTAGAAGGCTTAAAGCATACTTGATACATTGAGGATTCGTCTCTAAAAATAGAGAGCTACACAGAGCTTCGTAATAAGA
>JAHFTP010000229.1 GCA_023265495.1 Chlamydiota bacterium | reverse complement strand
GTAGCAGGCCCTGAGGTTGCCGCAGCCAGTACCGTTTTCACTTCAGTCATAACTAATGGTGAGGGAGCTGCAAGATCCCTTCGGCTAGGGACCTCTTCTACTATTGGAACCATAGCGCGTCCTATCGTTGCCGCCGGATGCGGCCCATGTGCCGCTGTGGGCGGATCAGAAAGAGACCAAACTACCCCAGTCCATGTTATAGCGGTAGCAGGCCCTGGCGGGAGAGACCCTAGCGTGAGAGCCCATGATAGACGGCTGGTTAAGCGGCTTGAAACGTCTTGCAAGCAAGGTAAAGGTGTACAGTCATTTACTACTGTTGGTGATGGCGAAAACGCTATATCCATCGAGACAATCATTGATAGTGTCAAACAAGCAAAAAAACACAACCGTCCTATTACTTTATTTATAGTAACTCATGGTGTAGTGGAAGCAGGGGAACATAGAATAATACTTGATGATGATCGTCCTGCAACTTCATCACGTGCACTATTTAGGGCGCTCAGGGAAACACTTGGCGAGGCGTATCCGCTTTCCATTGTTACGACATGGTGTCATGGAGGAGCAGCCGCGCTAGCAGCAGCGGAAGAATTGCCAATAAATTCTATTTTTGTAGCGCTTTCTAGAAAAGAGGAAGGCACTTTGGGAGTTGATGTACACAAATTCATAACCGGTATGGAAACACAGAAAAACCACTTGGGTTATTGTAATGGTGAGCAGGCGCTCTATTATTATCTGACGAAGTCCCTTGGACATAGGGTTACACCAGTCGTAGCTTATCCTAAACACCCCCTAGACCTAGGCGCTCTACTTAGTGGAAAAACAGGACAAGTATTTTCCGCAGAGGAGAGAACGCAAGCTCATGCGTTGCTTGATGGGTTCGTAGGAAAAGACAGAATTGATGACATCATTGGAAAAATTCAAAGGGCGTGGATAGCAAACGATATCCGTGCTGTGGATTATGGTTGCGCCTTAGCCGTGGTTTTTGCAGCAAGTAGGGATCACGCAAGAGTCACATCAACCTAAAATTCGGGCACGCCCCAGACCGAATTTAGCAGTCTTAAAGATTGTAAGATCCGCTTGTGGCTGACAAAAACTCTAAATGTGGCGGGAATCAGCTAGTTTTGTTACCAGATTCTGGTACTTTTTGGATCATGCCGAAATTTCAACAAATAAAAAGCAGCTCAGAAGAGCTGCTTTTATTTCCCATTTTGATAAATATCCTACTCTTAGTTGGAGTGGGCTAGGAACTCGCAGATCAAAGGGATGTTCAACGGGATTGGGAACGGCACTTGGTCGATTGCAGGGGAGACGAGGAGCTGCCCTGAAAACTTCGTGGGATCACACGCGAGATACTCGGGAACGCTGGAGGCAACATTTTCTGCGCTCTGCTTGATAATCGGCATCTGTTGGGATTTCGGCTTGATCGCAACGGTCATGCCAGGTCTGACAAAGAAAGATCGGCGGTCGACTTTTTTGCCATTGACGAGGACGTGTCCATGCGCAACGAGTTGTTGTGCAGCGAAAATAGAGGGAGCTAGTTTAAGCCGGTAGACGATGTTGTCCAGGCGACACTCGAGGCGTTCAATGAACAACGTTGGAGTATTGCCCTTGGCACGCATCGCTTCTTTGAAGTAGCGGACGAGCTGGGCTCTAGTGATCATCCCATAGACCGCTTTTAATTTTTGTTGTTCTTCTAGCTGAACACCGAAATCAGACTTTTTCTTTTTTTTGGCGCCATGTACTCCTGGAGGACTTGGCTTATGAAGAAGTGGATTGCGTGCGCGTCCGAAGATGTTCGCTCCAAATCGACGAGCAATACGATTTTTGGGGCCAGTGTATCGAACCATTGTATCTCCTAAAATACTCAATGAATTTCACAGTAAGAGATGTATGCTAATACACCCTGAAATTTTTGTAAATGGAACAATCGAATTATCTTGGGTGCCACGAATTAAAATATTTTTTTTATAGATGCGGAGGTGTGTCTTGAAGTTTTCCCCGATCATATGGTAGCTTAACTGGGGTCTGACAAACGCTCTTTTGTCACACCCCATCCTTAAGGAGTATTATGGTGGATAAAAATCAACCTTACCACGTTCTTGCCTATTACTGTTTTACAGCTCTTGAAGACCCTCATTTGGAGGTATTTAGGCATTTGGAGTTTGTTCAAAGTAGGGATATCCGGTGCCGCGTCTATCTCTCGCATGAGGGGATCAATGGACAGATGAGCGCCTCTTTGGTCGATTCACAAGCCTATCAGGACTGGCTCCTTAGCGACCCTCGTTTTAAAGGGATGGTTTTTAAAGCCCACTCTCACCCGGAGCATGCCTTCCCTCGGGCGACTGTGAAATTTCGCAAGCAGCTTGTGGCGATCGACGAGAGTGTCGATATGTCCTTGACAGGGGAACATGTGTCCCCAGAGAGATGGAAAGAGATGTTGCAGCAGCGCGATGAAAAGACGATGCTGCTCGATGTGCGCAACGATTATGAATGGGAGATCGGTCATTTTAAAGGGGCTGAGCTTCCTAAGTTGGAGACGTTTCGAGAATTTCCTCAATATGCACGCAGATTGAAAGACTCCTGTGATCCCAAAGAGACAAAAGTGATGATGTATTGCACCGGTGGGATCCGGTGTGAGCTGTATTCTGCGCTCATGAAGAAAGAAGGGTTCGAGAACGTCTACCAGCTCGATGGAGGCGTGATCAACTA
>JAHFTP010000061.1 GCA_023265495.1 Chlamydiota bacterium | reverse complement strand
GGTGGCAATAGAGAAGGGGAAATACCTGATCCCATCCCGAACTCAGAAGTCAAGCCTTTCATCGCCGATGGTACTGTACACAAGAGTACGGAAGAGTAGGTCGCCGCCAAGCTTTTATTCACGCCCTTCAGATCTTACGGTCTGAAGGGCTTTTTTTTAACAAAAAAGCCCGTCATTTGACGGGCTCTTTTTGTTTTTATGGAGGGGCGTGGTGTTAGGCTGACTGGCTCAATATCTGAGCTACTGCAGCTTGTCCTGCCCAGATTTGCTGTTGTACTTTAGCGTCTAGCTGGCCGTGGCCTTGGATAATAGAATCTAACGTTTTTTGTGAGTTCTCCATACCTGTTGTTGTTTGTGTTTCATAGCTTTGGAAGAGTTTTGTTGCAGCATTGTATTGTCCCATCAGCTTTGTTGCACTCGCTTGCTGTGCGTAAATAGCCGCTTTACCTGCTTGACAAGTTGCATTTAACGCGCCACCGCCGATGTTTGCAGCGTAATACAGGGCAGAGATCAAGTTCGGATTTAGACGACTTAAGAGCTGACCAAATTTTAAGCCCTGTCTGTTGAGGTTCGTCATAAGACTCTCTCCTTCAGCAGTGGCTGAACTAATAGATGCGCTTAAAGCCATGCCGGAGAACACAGTACCAAGGACTCCACCTGTAATGTTAGCGACCATCTCTGCTTGCTCCTGCTGTTGCTGACTTTCGTTTCTGGTGTCATAAGCCGCTGCGTTATTATAGAATCCTGACGCAGACATCGCTTGCAACGTGTTTGCTATCGCGATGTTAACAATCCTTGGAAGGGCAGTAAATGGGTTGCACTTAGATAGGTTAGTAGCAACTTCTTTCAATGATGTGCTGTTTTTCAGGTTGGAGAGATTCTCTCCCATCTTAGACCAAATATTGTTAAGGTAGTTCATTACCCTGGATCCAATGCTTTGCTCCGTGTCTTGCGCAGCAGTTGTTGCTGCCGTTTCGGAAGCGTCGGTAGCTACTTCTGCAGTAGAGGTGAACGCAGAGACAGCTGCACTGGTACCGAGTGTGGCAACAAGTACTACGACAACAACGATTGCAGAGGCTAGGTAGTTCGCATCCGTTTGGCTCATGCCGTCCTTTTGCAGGTCTTGGCTAATGGAACTTGTGATATCTGTCATAGCGCCGGTCTCTTGCATAACGGTCATCGTAATGATAATAGCGGCTAGCCCGATGTTGCCCGTGGCTATGGCAACAGCTGCCATGATAGCTCCTGCAACACCTTCGATCCATTTCATAGCGGTGCCTAAGCTGTTTTGCTCGGCTTCTTCCGCTGCGATCTTCTGCGATTGGTAGCTGGCAAGCTGCATGTTGTTTTCTGACTGGTTCACATAATCTTGTCCAATGGTTGTGTCATTTTGTGCTTTAGATTGACCAAACTGCGCTATAATGTCTTGCAGGTTGTTCAAAAATGTCGTCATTGCGCCCATAGCCTCTACGAGCTGTCCATTGGAAGGACCTGCAGATCCGACAGATTTTCCGTGGCTTAAGATTTTGGCAAGCTCGTTCGACATCTCTCGGATCATGGACAATTCAGCAGTGGTGAGTGTGTTGCCCCTCTTCATTAACTTGATGATATTTTGTACGGTGGGGTTGTTGAGCCTGCTCAGTTCTTTTTCTATTGTAGAGAGAGAGACGGCAGGAGTTCCGCTTTGTGCTTGTACGTCGCTGATTACATCAGAGATCAACTCCATGGCGTTGATGCTGTCTTGCTGAGTGAAACTGCCTGCCTGCCAGCTGTATTGGGGGGTAATGGTCACGGGGGAAAATCCGTTTTGTTTCAAGTAGGCGTTAATGGCATTGATAATGGCTGTGTTTTGCCCTTGGTTAATCGCATATCCAAAATCTCCCCAATTCCAACTCGTTGAGTCCCATCCTCCGTATTCATTCATAATATTTGCGATGACATTGGTGAGGTTGTGTAGAAAGGTTTGCAGTTTCATCTCTTTGACAAGCGCTATAGCTTGCGTGATTTGCGATTGTTCCACGATTAGGCCATCCTTCTCTGATTGAGAGGTGGCTGTAGCGATTTCATACTGTACGTTTTGTAGAGCGGCTTGAAGTGCTGCTAACGCTTGGGCCATGGCAGCAGGAGAAGGTCCGCCGGAAGAATCTGTTGAATTGGATCCCAACGTAGGGTTTGTAGAAGGATTTGAAGAAATGCCGTGTAAAAACTCGTGGTCTTTAGCGGTGGCTGCAGCAGAAGAAACAGAAGATGTTTCATCATCTCCCGACCTAGCTCCTGCCATACTGCCCATCAGTTGCTGTAACATAGAGGATAAGGCGACGAGCTCTTCTCTTTGCTTTTCTGCGCTCTCTTCTATACTCTTTACCGTGGCGTTTCTAATATAGAGGTTTCCTAGATCTATATTTAATAAATCCTGTGAATTCATGTTATTTCCTATTTTTTATTACTAAATATTAAATTCATATTTCCGCTTAACTTAATTATAATAAATAAATCTTTAATAATCCATATAATTCTTTTTAATGCAATCTTAATAGGAAGGGTTGTTGATGCCTAAATTGCTAATCTGTTGATTGTTAGACTGTTATAGAAAAGCTTGCATGGGCTCTTTTGGCTAAAAAATTTAAGAGCCTTCGGCCTGATCCGTAGTAGGAGCAGGGGTTATGGGGGCTTTCTTTGCCTCGCTGAGGATATAGCCCTGCTTTAGCTCGGCCCTATAGACAATCCATAGTCCTATAGATAAGATCCCTGTAGATAGGAAGATTTTCCCGGACAGAGGCTCGTGTAAGAACACATAGCTCGATAAAGAGGCGAAAATAGGGCTAAGAAGCCCGACGAAGGATAGGAAGGTTGCGGTGAACTTTTTTAGCAAATATCCGTAGAGGTTGTAGCAGAGGATGTTAGATATGCCGGTCAGTAGAAGGATCCCCTGCAGCATATCGAAAAAATGCCCTTCTTTTACGGGGATAGGAGTCCAAGAGTCTAGAAAGAAGGAGTGGATAAGGGCAAACATGCCCCCTAGAAGCATACTAGTTCCATTGGCAAGTAAAGGGGAGATTTGTGAGTCCTTCACAACAAGCCTTAGCACTACCCAGCCATAGACGGAAAACAAGGCTGCAGCGACGATGGCAAGAGTGGGCCAGGAAAGAAAGCTCGTCGCTTGCAGCAGCTCTTCAGATCCCGTTTGGGTAAGGAGCACGGGGATGCACCCCAAGAATCCAATGCTCATTCCTATCCATTTGGTAAGGTTCATTTTCTCTTTAAAATGGATATAGGAAAAAAGCGCAGCAAAGAAAGGAGATAAACTATAGATAAAACAAGCTTTAGCTGCGGAGAGGTGTTGCAATCCCCAGTATTCCAAGATGTTCGTGAGATAGATGCTCAGCAGCGCTAGGATGCCAATCGAAATCCATTGTTGCCTGTTCATGGCAAAAGAGGATTTTTTGATGAGCTTGATATAGCCAAGTAATAGGAGACCTGCAAGGATCATCCGAAAACTGGTAAGAAAGACCGGTGGACTGAAGGCTAATGTCATCTTTCCTAAGGCAAAGACGCTAGACCATACTGCATATAAAAGAACGACTAATCCAATAGACATTTTTCTCTCTAATAAAGGGGTGGATAGACAACCTTATAGACTCTTCTGTGGAAAAAAAAATTTCTTTTAGTGGATAGTCTACAAAGTAAGAAATTTTAGGGAAAATAGAGTAAAACCACAATAGAAAAAAACTAGATGGGAGTTGCTTTTGCTGTTTTGTTTTTATTTTTGTTATTAATTAAAAAGTAAAACAGCTTTGTTTTTACTTGTTAATCTTGATTAATATTTGTTTTAATTGTTAAATTTAAATTAAAGATGTGGGGATAGAAGTATGAGTAAGTCGATAAAAAGAATTGCCATTACAGGAGGGGGAGGACAAATTGCTTATAGTATTCTTTTTAGACTAGCTCATGGAGATCTATTGGGGTATGACCAGCCGATTGCCCTCCACCTGCTAGAAGTGCCCGAGGCTCTAGCTGCCTTAAAAGGGGTAGTGATGGAGCTAGAAGATTGTGCTTTCCCTCTAGTTAAAGAGATCCACATAGGAAGCGATCCCTACGAGGTTTTCGATAAGGTTCACTATGCTTTTTTGATTGGAGCCAAACCAAGGGGCCCCGGCATGGAGAGAAAGGATCTTTTACAAGACAACGGAAAAATCTTTATACATCAAGGAAAAGCGTTGGACCAAGTAGCCGATCTGAGCGTATTAACTCTTGTCGTTGGCAATCCTTGCAATACGAATTGTCTTATCGCCAGGCATTTTGCTAAAAGAATCAACCCACACAATTTTTTTGCTATGACAAGACTTGATCAAAATCGGGCTGCTTCCTTTTTAGCGAAAAAAGCCATGGTTCCTGTAGAAGAGGTGAAATGTGTAGCTATTTGGGGCAATCACTCAGCCACGCAAGTTCCCGATTATTGGCATGCAAAGATCCAAACAAAACTCGTAGCAGAGTGTATCCCTGATGCTCACTGGCTTGAAAAGGAATTTATCCCCAAGGTGCAAAAAAGAGGGGCGGAAGTCATTGCAGTCCGTGGGAAATCCTCTGCCGCATCCGCTGCCAATGCTGCCATTGATGCGATGCGCTCACTCGTATTTCCTACGCCTCAAGGGGAATGGATTTCCATGGGGATATCCTCTGATGGCAACAGCTATGGAGTTCAAGAGGGACTGATTTTTTCGTTCCCTTGTATTTCTAAAGGAGATGGTAAAGTGGAAATGATTAGTGGACTCCCCATTCCATCTGCATTACAAGAAAAACTCTCCCTCACGGAAAAAGAGCTCCTGGAAGAAAAAAACCTTGTTTTGCCCTTTTTACGGTAAGAGGAAACTTGTATGTCCGATGTACTTTTTCAGATCACAGAAGATCAGCTAGAAACAGGGCTTAGAGGGTATCCTTGCGGCTATTGCACTACCTCCCATGTAGATCCGCAAAAGGGACTGTTTTACCTTTCCTATCCAATTGCAGAGCTAGTGGCCCTAGAGCCGGAGGAAGTGATCTACCTTCTTTACCAGGGGAAAAAAGGATCCAAAGAAGAGGTTTTGGCTTTTTCTTCCGATCTTAAAGCCAGAGCTAAACTCTCTGATACAACCATAAAGCATGTGCAGCAGCTGCCGTTGCAGGGGCACCCCATGAAGCTTTTTTGTGCAGCCATTCTCATTGTCGGCATGCTGGAGGGAACCGGTGATTATCGAGAGGATTGTCTCAATATCCTAGCTAAGATGCCCCATCTTGTCGCGACAATTATGAACTACCACGCGGGTTGGGGGAAAACTCCTCCCCCAGATCCCTCACTTGGGATTGCAGAGAGTTTTTGCCATATGTTGCAAGTTCCCCATGTGAAGGAAAAATCCCTCCTTGAGGCGATAAAGCTTTTTCTCATCCTCCATTTTGATCACGGGGGAGGGAACCTCTCCACCTTCGTAGGAAAAGCAGTGGCCTCCGGTTTAGGAGATATGTACGGATCTCTATCAGCCGGCATGTGCGCGCTAGAAGGGCCAAGACATGGCAGGGCCAATCAAGACTGTTTGGAGTTTGTACAAAGCATCCTCAAAGAAGTAGGAGAAAATGCCACAGAAAAACAGGTAGAAGATTCCATAAGAGGGCGCCTTGCTAAAAATGAGCTTGTCTTTGGCTTTGGCCATGCAGTGTTGCGTGTAGAAGATGCAAGAGCCACTGTCCAATATGACTACGTACAAAAACACTATCCGAGTCATCCTCTAGTTAAAATAGCCTTGCATCTGCGGGCTGTAGGACCTAAGGTTCTTGCAGAAAATCCCAAGATCTCCAATCCCTTTCCTAATGTAGATGCCATTTCAGGGACACTGCTTTCTGCCGCCGGTTTTCCTTATCCGGAGTATTTTACCGTTCTTTTTGGGATGTCGCGCTGCGTGGGGATTGCCATGCAAATTGTCTATGAGCGCTTAGAAGCTAGAAATGGTAAAGGCACCCCCATAGTCCGCCCTAAATATCTGTATAAAGCAAGAGGGCGGACTTAAGGTCTTATCCTCTTTAAGCACAAAACGAACTGTTTCAGGAAAGATTATTGCTATTACCAAAACATTGGTGATAGGAGTCTTTTTTTAGAAATTTACTAAGAGTTTTTGCGTTACTAACAATAAATTAACAAAAAGGCTTGGAGCGGATGAGACATTTTTTGCCTTTAAATGCTAGGCCTAGATATAGGATCCGGCTTATGCCGCGATCTTGCAGCTCCCTAGCATATTTTTTGTCTTCCATCTGTTTGATGGCAGCTTGAACGGCCGTTTCCAGATCGGTGGATTCTGAGCTCTCCACCTTCTTAAATTCCAGGATCACTCCCAAATCTTCTGGGTTTTTAGGGATGAGCATGACATCATATCTTCCATAGCCGCTTTCTCTATTAGACTTTACCTCGTAAGAGTCTTTAAGCCCAATGAGCATGCCGAGTACAAAGGCGTGATACACCTTTTCCGGCTCATCGGCTGTTACATCAAAGACGCTCACGGAGGAAAGAAGGAATTTTTCAAAAATCTTGGAAAACGTATCGATGTCTCCAGTAACAAGGCTCTGCAGAAGCATCTTATATTCCGGTTCTTGTATGCTGTTTTCAAACCATTCTACAACCATAGAGGTGTACAACTCTTTGATCTCTGCATTGGGAATGCGTAGAAGACAAGGTGTTCCATAGGAAGGGGTGTTTGCAATAGTCAAGTAGCCGCTAAAGAGAAGTAAAGACCATATGCTCTTCACGTTTTTTTCAAGATCGGAAAAGATCATTCCTTCTTCAATATTCTTTGCGATGGTACCTTCCTTAAGAAGCTCTTCCACATCTGTTTTAAGGCTGTAGGACCCTTGTGTTACAAGCTTTTTGATAAGAGCATTATCGCTGGTATTTACCCAATAAGGCGCAAGTTTGCCGGAAGATTCGATGCATTTTAACACAGACCAAGGATTATATATCCCCCCTTGCGCGCCTATGCGATACCCATCATACCACTCTCGTATTTCTGAGAGCTTGTGATCCAGGTCATACTCCTTTAAAAGAGCAGAGACTTCTGCCTCCAGCAGTCCAAACCGATCTGCAAAAGCCTCATTTAAAATAGTAAATGTGCTGATGTTATTTAATCCGGAGAAAATGCTCTCTTTTGCAATCCGCAAAATGCCCGTAAGAATGCCTCTCTCCAAAGATCTATTGTCCTTAAGACCCCCTGAAAGCCAATTGCGGAGGAAAGAAATAAAAATATCATAATATCCACCTATGTAGGCTGCATGAGCCGGCGTGTCATATTCATCGATTAAAAGAATGACTCGTTTGCCATGGTATCGGTGAAGCCACTCGGTAAGAAGTAGCAAGCTTTTTTCCAGTAGTGTTGAACTGGCATCCGTAACAATCTCCAGAAATAGCTCTTTTTCCCTAGTGGAGAGAAACTCTCCTTCTAAAAGATACTTATGTCGCTCAAATTCTGAGCTAATGAGTCCTTGCAGTGCTTCCAGGGTTTTCTCCCAAGAAGCATGTTTGATATCTTTTAGGGAGAGAAAAATAACGGGAAATTGCCCTTGCAATGCTTTGCATTTCTCGTCTTGCCAGATCTTCAGCCCTTTGAATAGATGGTTACAATCCTCTTCCGACTTTTCAAAAAAATAGCGGAGCATAGAGAGATTTAGCGTCTTGCCAAAACGGCGCATGCGAGGGATAAGGATTACCTCTGCTCCCGTTTCTATGAATTCTTGAATCAAAAGAGTCTTATCCACATAGGTATAACCACCTTCAATTAATTTTTTAAAATCACTAATTCCAATAGGGAGCTTCCTTTTTGCGGATGTCATTATGACCTCATAACTTCTGAAACTACTCCTAAAATACCAGAAAAGAACTTATTTAGCGTCAGATATTTTACGCCCGCAGTTGCCTGTCCTTTAGAAGTTTTTTTTCCTTTTAAAGAGATTTTTTTTCTTCTCAATTTTAGATCTTCTTAGTATCTTTTACCCAACCTATAGACAAATGGTTTTTTTATGAAGAATGGGTCGATTAAAAGAATGGCAATGATTACTGCTGCTACCCTGGGCACTGTATTGCTTTCAGGGTGCTATCAAGCACATTCTGATGATAACTTAAGAGAAGTTCCTGTGACAAATAACCCTAACTTGATTCCCCAAGGTGGATCTAGCCAGATGACGGCTTTTGGTTACTAAACCTCCGATAGTGGTTATTGATTTATTTAGCTTAGTTTTATAATCTGTTGGGTATCAAAATTGTCGTAACAAAGGCGTTGATGAAACATCCTGTTAAATATCATTTTTTTCCTCATGACCCGGAAGAAGTTCTTGCAGCCCTAGGCAAAGAAAAGCTTTTGTCTTGCCTAAGGCAAATGCTCCTTATTAGAAATTTTGAGATTAGAGCCGAGTCTGCCTATCAGCAGGGAAAGATTGGCGGCTTTTTTCATTCCTACATGGGGCAAGAGGCCATACAGACGGCCGCCGTTGCCGTCATGGGACAGAATCAGTGGTGGGCAACCACCTACAGGTGCCACGCCTTAGCCCTGCTGTTAGGTGCGCATCCCAATGCGCTCATGGCCGAACTATATGGCAAAGCTACGGGCAATGCGAAGGGATGGCGCGGATCCATGCATTTCTTCACCGATAGG
>JAHFTP010000228.1 GCA_023265495.1 Chlamydiota bacterium | reverse complement strand
GGCTCCGCAATCACAAACGAAATGGCAGGATCTCCTGATGCCAGTGTCGGGACAAAAAGCGATAAATCCTGTTTGTAGTTGTCGATGAGATATTCTTGCACAAAGATGTTGGGAACTTCTAAGACAATTTTCTGAGCGTCAGATTCTACAATGGTGATGGGCTTGATCCAATTTTCAAATTCTGTTGAGGAACAGTGTTCCTCAATATAATCTAAAAAAAGGGACCATCCATCTTTTGTTTGGCTGCTTAACATACTCTCTCTATCTGAATTAGGTATAAACTTCTCGCGGCTGCGTTTTGGAGCTACTTTTCTCTCGTCAAGTTAACACTCGCATGTAAAGCTTGCAAGCAAAATTGCGCGAATATTTTTAAGTGTTTAACAGTCAAAAAGTCTAGACTTAGGAATACGCAAGCACGATGGCAGATGCTTGATGGGCGATGACTTCTTCAGGATGTTTTTCCAAAAGCTGGGCTTGAGCCATCCCCTGCTTTTTGTAGCCGAGGGCGAGTAGTGCCTTGGTTTTGTTGAGCAGTGTAGGAGCATGTTGGGGGTCAAGCTTCAAGGATTTCTCTAGGTAGTTCAAAGCCATTAAATTATTTCCCTTTTGCAGGTACAGGGCGCCAAGCGTCTGTAGATCATAGATGCTTTGAGGGTCGAGTACAACTAGCGCCTCAAAAAAGGTGATCGCTGTGTCGTAGTGCCCTTGCTTAATATAGGAATATCCTACAAAGCGTAGGTCCTCTAGCTCCTCTCCCTTCCACCCGAGAATTTCTAGCCAATTAACCATGAATTATCCTTTTTGGTACTGCGTCCTTCTGGCGTTCACATCCATAATATATTTATCGAGTTTGATGATGCAATCTAATAGTTTGATCAAAATTTTCTTTTCTTTCTCCTCTTGCTCAGCTTCTCGACTCTCTTCCCACTGCTTTTTCTTTTGTTTTTGGTCCTTTTCTTCCCCTTTTTCTCGGACTTGTCTTTGTGCCGCTGAAGCTTGGATCTTGGATAAGATTTTTTGGGCTTGGCTCTCTTTCTTATCTTCTGAGCCTAGAGCGGGAATGGTCTGAAAGGTAAATAGTCTTTTTTTCTGTTCGCTGTACTTCGATGGCGCATAGAACTCCGCCCACGGGGTATTTCTTTTGCTCGTTTCAAATAATAGGTCGAACTCAGACTCGTAAGAGGGAAAGGTGACGTCGATCTGTGTCTGTGCAGGGATCGCTTTGGCCTCTTTGAGATATTTCTGATCGAGAAGTTTTTGGTCTTCTGCATACCTTGTAGAAACATCCATTCCAAGATTGTCTATTGTACGTGGAGGCATCTGCTTTCTCCTTGCGGCTATTTAAATCCCGGAATGCCAGGGTAGGATTATTATAGCAATCATTTATTTGTACTCTGCAAGGCGATGAACTTCGTTGAAAGATTTTCCCACCAATTCCCACTTTTTGCAAGACAAGCTCTATCTAATAGATTATAAATAAGTTAAAAATCTTTAATAGCCGCGATTGCAGCCATTTTTTTGGGAAAATAGTTGCGAACATAGGGTCTTAGTGTTACTTTGTGGGAAAGAGTGGGAAAGTATGGGTAAGTTCTTTTTCAGTGGATCGACAGAGTCTAAGCTCGATGACAAGAGTCGTTTCGTCCTGCCCCAATCTATGAGATATGGGCTTGTAGAAGAAGGCGCCCTAGAGTTTAGTATTGGTCTCGGCCTGGGCGGATGTCTTGCCATCTATAGAAAGAGTGATATCGAGAAGATCGTAGCTAGATTTCAATCTAAACAACACATGGGTAAGTACCAAAAGTTTTTTACCCTCTTTTTCTCCACTTTGCACCAGACGTCGTGTGACAAAATCGGTAGGGTGATCCTCCCTCCCGTACTTAAGAAAGCAGTGGGGATCAAAACAGAGATCGTCATAGCAGGTGTACTGAGTAAAATTGAAATTTGGCCGAAAGAACAATATGACGCACAGCTCAAAGCTGTCCTCTCAGGAAAAGATGCTGAGCTCGATCTAGCAAAATTAACAGAAGAGGCCTTTGCACTACTAGGCGATGGAGAGGAAACAGATGCAAGCGAAGAATAAAGAACATATCTCCGTGATGGCTGAAGAAATGCTGCACTATTTTGCTGGCAGCCAGTTAAAGGTGTTTTTCGATGGGACCCTAGGCGCCGGCGGACATGCTAAGCGTCTACTAGAGAGCCATCCTGAATTGGAGTTGTATATTGGGTGTGATCAGGATCCTGAGGCTCTCTGTATTGCTAAAGAAGAGCTAAAACCATGGAAAGATAAGGTGGTGTTTATCCATAGCAACTTTTCAGACTTGGATAAACAGCTCAAAAAGATGAAAGTACGCTCTGTAAACGGTTTTTTTTTGACTTAGGGGTTTCTTCTATGCAGCTCGACAAAGATTATAAGGGCTTTAGTTTTTCGAAGGACGGTCCGCTTGATATGCGTATGGATCCCACACAAGAACTGACTGCTAGAGAAATTGTCAACACTTGGTCAGAAAAAGAATTGGGACGAATTTTTCAGGAGTATGGAGAGGAGCCCAAGTGGAGACAGGCAGCCAAAGCGATAGTGGAAGCGAGAAAGAAAAAGGCGATTGAAACAACAAAGCAGCTCAGTGAGATCATCTGCAGAAATGCGAGGGGCAGAGGGCGGTTGCATCCTGCGACGCTGGTATTCCAGGCTTTGCGTATTTCTGTAAACAGAGAGCTTGATGCTC
>JAHFTP010000227.1 GCA_023265495.1 Chlamydiota bacterium | reverse complement strand
AATCCCCGGAATAAATACGAGCGCGAGCAAAATAGTAAAAAGCAGCAAAATAGGGCCGCTCAGTTTTATCAATGCTTGATATCCAATGAGCCAGATCCCAACAGCTAAAATAACACCCACCACGGCATAAAGCATTTGCCTCAGCAGCGCGTAGTGGATGTTTTTATCTAAGGAGCGGTCCAAAATTTCTGCCGCCGTAGTATTGAAAACCATTAAAAGGCCCATGGAGAAAATGAGCGCCACAGTAAAGAGGAGGACAAGGCCTTTTTTATTCATAAAAAAACTATCGGATTCTGATTTGATCGCCAGGTTTTAGTTTTTTTGCTTTATCTGCATCCATATTGTTGAGTTTAAGAAGCTCATCTACTTTCATGTGGTTCTTCACAGCGATCGTCCAAGGATTGTCTCCAGACTTCACTGTATAGTACTTAACACCCGCTTCCGGTGAAGTAGCAGCTTTTTTAGTTGAGCCTGCGCTCTTTGTAGCAATTTTGAGCACTTGACCAATTTTTAGATTGGTAGAAGAGAGCTTATTGATTTTCATGATCTCACTAACGGAACAATGGTGGTGACGTGCAATCTTCTCTAACACATCTCCTCTTTTCACTTTTACTTCAACAAAGGCCGGTTCAGAAGGAGCATCAACAGAAGCTACTACTTCAGGCGCCTGCGCAGCACTTCCTTGTGTGATAGCTTGGAGGTCTTGCACAAAATTATTACCCGAGGCTGTGGCGTCAACAGGAGCTTGTCCGGAAGGAGATACAGGCACCACCTCATTTTGTGCAGACACCTGCATAGGATTGGCAGCGGCGGCGGCCTGCTGTCCTAGCGGGTTTGCTTGCGTATATTGACTGAGGACTTGGTCTACTTCATCGCCCATAACAGCTTTTGTATCGCTCTTATAAGACAGCTCACTGGGGCTAGCCATAGCTGGCTCTACTTGAGTAGCTATCGACTCTTTTGGATCTTTATTTTTGAGTGCACTCACAAATAAAATGATCAGTATGCCGGCGTTGACAAGCGCAGCTACTATAATGGTATCTTTGCGGTTCATACAGTTTTTTTCCTCTCTACTAACATGTTCACACTTTTTTGGAACTCCTCTCCGCGATGTGCATAGTCTCGGAACATATCAAAACTAGAACACCCCGGCGAAAGCAATACACTATCTCCCTCTGATGCGATCTTACTGGCTCCTTCTACAGCTGCAGACAGAGAGGGCACCACCTCTACTACATAGTAGGGGCTCAGCTCCTGATAGATCTTCTGTGCAGCCTGCCCTAAGGCAAAAACATGTTTAACCCTACGGTAAAACGGGTCTTTCCAAAGAAGATAAGAAGCCCCTTTATCCACTCCTCCGGCAATGAGCACAACAGGTCCATTCATGGTCCCTACAGCCTGTATAACAGCATCCAAATTTGTCCCTTTACTATCATCGTAATAAGAGACGCCGTCCACCTCTGCAACAAATTCTATCCTATGGGATGGTTTGATAAAACTCTCCAGCGCATGCACAAAACTTGCCCTATCGACACCAAAGTCTTTGCACAGAAGCCATGCAGCTAAAGCATTGATACTTTCATGCATCCCCTTTTTTTCATAGCCTATAGGGTAAAAGAGTGCAACTTTTTCTCCTCGGTAGATCGCTTTACCATCCGTTCCATATTCATCTTCTCCGCAAACGCCAAATGTCGCATACCCTTTAGAGAGAAAAGCGCCATATTCTCTAGCAGCAGATCCAAATACATAGAGAGGAGCGCTAGGCTTCATGCACCCTTGCAGACGACATTTTGCTCTTGCATATTCATCCATACTAGCATATCTATCCAAATGGTCCGGCGTGATATTGAGCAAGATGGCAGCATCGAAAAAAGAGCCTTCCATAGTCTCGAGCTGGTAAGAGCTGAGCTCTGCTACAATCACCTCTTCAGAATCGGCAGAAAGGACATAGTCGGAAAGGGGAGTGCCAATGTTACCCAAGGCCCTGGCTTTCACTCCACAACTTTTGAGCACATGTTCACAAAGGGATGTGACAGTCGTTTTCCCATTCGTTCCTGTGATGGCAATCATTTTATGACCGGGGAGCTCCCTAAAGGCTAACTGAGCTTCTCCGATGAGCGGCACTTGCGCCTCTATCGCTTTTTGCATCCAGATAGTACTGGGCGGGATTCCGGGGGAGACTATCACCTCATCAAAGCTTGCCATATCTATGGATGCATCTGCGATCTGCAGCCCTTGATTTAGCAGTTGTATTATGTCTGGTAGATCTTTGATTTTCTCCAAGTGATCATCTACTGCGAAGGTGGAGACTCTCTTAGATAGGAGAAGTCTAGTTGCAGCCCTTCCACTAATGCCGAGACCTAGGACAAGAGCCTTTTTACCTTCCATTATTCTCCCAAGGTTACTGAAACTTTAATGAAGCGATGCCTAGAATGGCAAGCAGTAAACCGACAATCCAAAAACGGAGGACAACTTTTGTTTCTGGCCATCCCTTATATTCGAAATGATGATGCAAGGGAGAGCACAAAAAAATCCTTTTTTTGTTGCGAAGCTTGTAACTTCCCACCTGTAATATAACAGATAGAGCCTCTGCAACAAATATCCCGCCAATGATAGCAAGGAGAAGCTCCCTTTTTAACAAGATAGCGCTAACGCCAAGGACCCCTCCTAATGATAACGAGCCCGTATCTCCCATAAACACCTGGGCGGGGTAACCGTTATACCACAAAAATCCAAG
>JAHFTP010000060.1:2313-8775 GCA_023265495.1 Chlamydiota bacterium | reverse complement strand
AGAAACTTGTTTTTTGGTTTTCAGAGACTCTTCTTTGCTGCTACCGGCGTAAATGGCAAGCGTTTGCATGGCGACATGGCCTTGGCGCATTTGCGGGTAGGAAGCTCTCGATAGTGAGTCGAAAGGTGTTCTGCTCGCTTCTCTTTGCAGGTAGTAGAGTAAATCGCAGTGAAGGTCTATAATGGGAAAGGGCGTGCTATTTTGCATGCACATCTCCTATTTTTCTTGTATTTTGCTGAAGTCCAGCAGCTTTTCACAGCAAGCAAATACCTGCTGCACTAAAGCCACTCTGTTTTCTCTTATTGTGGGGTTGTCATCGAGGATTTTTACGTGGTCGAAGAAAGCCCCAAGCGGAGTGTGCAGATGAGAGAGATGTTTAAAGGCATGTAAATAGTCTCTTTCTTTGATAGATGAAGAGACGGAACTTTCGATTTTTTCTAGTTCAGAAAATAGTTTCTTTTCTTCCGGAAGGATGGCAAGGGAAGGGTTAAATAAAGCAGATACCGGGCTTTCTAATATCCCCTTGGCTCTTTTATGCACTTGAGCTAAGTTCGCAAATGCTTGCTTTTGTTCATTTCTCATGGTCGACAGCGCCTGTATTTTACAGTATTGATCATAAGGATCTATACATAGCCCTTGCAGGCAGGCGTCGATTTCTTCTTTTTTATGGCCCAAGTCTTCAAATAGGCTTTTGGCTCTGCTAGTGAGAAACTGTAAAATCTCTTCTATGAGAGGCTCTCTTTGTTTTACGTGGGGGTACGCCGCCTGTGCACACTGCTCTAAAAGCTTTGCTAGGTGCAAAGATTTTTCCTCTTGTAAGAGCATCTTGAGAAGGCCAAAGGTCTGTCTTCGGAGTGCGTAAGGGTCGGAAGAAGAGGAGGGCTTGAGTCCTACGCTGAAGTAACCCAGTAAGTTGTCTACCTTATCTGCAAGGCTTAAAATCAGGCCACAGCCTGTCTTAGGGAGGGGCGATGACTCTGACGTGGGCATCCAGTGTTCTTCTATAGCTTGCGCTACTTCTTCTTTTTCTTTTTGTGCCAGGGCGTAGTATTTACCAATGGTTCCCTGCAGCTCAGGAAACTCTGCTACAAGAGATGAAGTGAGGTCTGCTTTACAAAGAAGTGTCGCTCTGAGCAGCTTTTTATCGTCAGCAAGCGATAATACGTCATTTAACGCAGAGGCAATCTTTGTCATTCGCAGGACTTTGTCAAACATGGATCCAAGCTCTTTTTGAAAAGTCATCATCTTGAGTTTTTCATTAAAGGATTCTAATGGTTGTTTCACATCTTGTTGATAGAGGAAAACGCCGTCAGAGAGCCTTGCAGATAGTACTTTTTGGTTTCCTTTGCGTATGAGGTTGCTTGGCGTGTTATCCGCGGTAATGACAAAGGAGTTATGCAATTTTCCTTTGCTGTCAGCTAAGGGAAAATATCGTTGATGCTGCGTCATCTCCAAGATGAGCACCTCTTGCGGCGCCAGCAAAAACTCGGAAGAAAAAGAGGCATAGGTAAGCTGTGGCCATTCCGTAAGATAGAGGACCTCTTTGAGCACTTTTTCTTTTTCTAAGGCACAAGAGGAAAGTTTCTTCTCGATGCTGCTCAGCTGTCCCAGGATAGATCCTTTTCTCTCCTCCGGGTCTACGAGGACAAAGAGTTTTTTAAGCAAAGACTGGTAGTCTTTGGGACGAGGAATAGATTTCTTCTTAGGACATAGCTGGGCATGGCCCCACGTGATTCTGTCAGAGATGATGTTTCCTATCTGGAAGGGGACGACTCTATCGCCAAAGAGGGCAACAACCCAGCGGAGGGGTCGTGGATAGGAGATGTCTAAGTCTGCCCAGCGCATCTTCTTAGGAAACTCTAACTCGCAGATGAGCTTAGGAAGGAGCTCTGCGAGCAGGGCTAAAGTAGATCTTCCTTCAACCACACTCGTATAAAATAGGTATTCGACATCTTTTATAGAGCGTATTTCTAATCCGTGTACTTTTTTGTCCCTGACTCTAGAAAGCTCCGGTAGCGTCGCGATCCCTATAGATTTGAAAAAGCCGTGCCCTTGAGGAGATACTCTTCCGCTAGGGTCGAAGGCGCTGCTAATGGGTGGCCCTTTCTTTTCTACTACTTTTTTGCAGGAGCCTTCTGCTAACCCTTTGATAAGGGTAGAGATCCTCTGAGGGCTGCCATAAACCTCCATTTGCTCAAAGGGGAGGTCGTGCTCACGGCAGAGGTCCGTGAGGGCTTTCTTCACGCTTCTCATCCCAATGGGTATATAGCCGGCAGGGAGCTGCTCGGAGCCGATCTCCAAGAGAAAGTCTTGTTTTTTGCTTGCATCAAATTTATGGGAAATTTTGGGGGCATAAGGTTTAGCAAGTTTTTGTTTTCCCTTAAGAGACAGAGGAAATCCTTGCTTTTCTCTCGACGAGAGATACTCTGTCGCCACAAGCCTCGCCAGGTCTCTAATTCTTCCTATATATCCTGTTCTCTCTGTAACGGAGATGACTCCTCTGGCGTCTAACATATTAAACGCATGGGAGGCTTTTAGCACAAAGTCATAGGCAGGAATAGGAAGATGTCTTCCAATGAGGGTTTTAGCCTCTATCTCAAAATCTTCAAAGTGGCGCATCCACATCGAGGTAGATGCTTCCACAAAGTTATACGTGCTCCACTCCACTTCGCTGGCATGGGTAATATCCCGCAGGGTCAGCTCCTTATTCCACTTTATATCAAAGATGTTATCCACATTTTGGATGAACATACAAAGCCTTTCCAGGCCATAAGTAATCTCTGCGCTCACAGGCTTCAATGGAAGGCTTCCAATGGCCTGGAAATAGGTGAATTGAGATACTTCCATCCCGTCGCTCCACACTTCCCAGCCTAGGCCCCAGGCGCCAAGTGTTGGTCCTTCCCAGTCGTCATGTACAAAGCGAATATCGTGTTTTTTCAGGTCTAGCCCGATAGCCTCTAGCGATTGTAAATAGAGGGCTTGTACATCCTCAGGAGAGGGCTTGAGGATCACTTGATACTGGTGAAAGAGTTGTACGCGGTTGGGGTTTTCTCCAAAGCGTCCATCAGAGGGACGGCGTGAGGGCTCTACATAAGCTGTTTTATAGGGCTCAGGGCCTAGACAACGCAAAAAGGTCGCCGGGTTAAACGTACCTGCACCTACTTCAAGGTCGTGTCCTTGGTGTATGATGCATCCTTGTTTCTCCCAAAAATGGGTCAGTCTTTGTATGATCTCTTGAAAGGTAAGCATACCTTCGATATTGTAGAATAAAGGTTGTTTTTTCTCAATTACTGACTTGAGTTTTTTTTTCTTATCTTGAAACATATCTCTTTAAGTAAAAATGTGGTGTATGGGCCAAAATTCTCCTTTTTTCTCTTTGGTGATCCCCCTACTTGCAAGGAATAGTTCTCTACTTTTTTTTACGTTGCAAAGCCTCGCCTCCCAGAAATATACCTCTTTTGAAGTGCTTCTCATCGATGGAAGAGAAGAGAAGGATTGCCCGAAACCATGGGAAGGGATGGAGCTTCCCAATTGGGAAATTGTTTCTCTTCCCGGTGCTAGCTTGCCCGCCTTGCAAAATGAGGGGCTCTCTCTCGCTCAAGGTGCCTATATCCATTTTCTGCTGCCCGGAGAATTTTATCTTTCCAATAATTCGTTGGTCTTTGCTCATCAGTTTCTCCTAAAAAGTCAAAAACCTGACCTTATGTACGCGGGCTGCATGATCAGACATAGCTTCGCAGCCCCTGAAGTTCTTCTTAAAGAAATAGATAGAGAAGCTCTGCAAAAAGGGGATCTGTGCCCTACGATGCAGCCCTACTTTTTTTTAAAAGACTCTTTACTTGCTCTAGGTGGCCTAAGCGAACAATATGAGATACAGGCGGGGCTTGAAAAAATTTATCAATACTTTTCTCTTCCTGAGATGAAAAAAGTCTATATGCCACGTATTCTGACAGACTATGAATATCGGCTTCCAACGCCGGCACACTTGCTCTTGCAAATGAAGGAAACTTGCTCCATTTTATTTTCGTATTTTGGCTTGCGATTTCCCCTCTTTTTGTGGGTAAGAAAGGTCTTTTTTCGATTTGTTTTATGGGAAGGAAAGAAGATCCAAAGAGCTGTTTATAAACAAAGAAAACCTTTTTCGTAGAGGATCTAGAGACTGACGGCTTTTTTGATGTAAGACTTGTTTGCCAGGATATATTCCACTGCAGAGTAGATCACATATAAAGAGGCAACGCTCACACTATAAATGCTAATGATTCTCAGCGTGGCAAGGTCTAAGTAGCCAAGCGAATAGGGGATCATAAGGACCAAAATAAAGAAGATGACAATCGCTAGTAGTACAGCTTTAATTTTACCACTCCACCTGGCAGCAAGAGCGACTCCGCGTAGGGCGCAGATGGTGCGCAGCGTGCTAATGAGGATGTCTCTATAGAAAAAAATGCAAAATAGAAGCAGGGGGATCTGCACAAATCCTTGCGTGAAGGCAAGAAGTACAGAGAGTCTAAAGACACTATCGGCCATCGGGTCGAGCAGTTTCCCAAGCTCAGTCACCTTATTATGTTTCCTGGCAAAAAAGCCGTCAAATAGGTCTGATAGCTCAGAGATGCATGCGACAAAAAGGAGCAAATAGGGCAATAGCTCTAGGGAGATACCCATACCGGGGTAGTAAAGATACAATGCAATGAAGATAGGACCTAGAAGTATTCTAGATAGAGTCAAACAGAGAGGTAGGCTCAAAATAGTCTCCTTCCCAAGGATAGTTGCATATAAAGTAAATGTTCATATCAAGAACACTAATCAAATGCAACTATTTCTGTTTATTTTCTGCAGAAAGTGGTTTTTTACCAGCAGGGGAGGTAGTCGCTTGAATAAAAGAGGCCATATCTTGCTTTAATTTTATCAGAGAGGGCTGGTGCAAATACATCATATGCCCACTTGGGTACAACTTATGTGTGACATGGCTTTGTAAACGGGGATCTAGCGGTAGGTGGGATAGGGTATAGTCTGTGGCAAAATAGGGGGTAGCCAAATCGTAGATGCCGCTAGCTAGGAAAACCTGTGTAGAGGGAGATTGAGAGAGTAAAGTAGCAAGATCTACGGAAACGTCGAGGTATTGATTCATGGCGGAGCCAAATTTCCAAGGAAATACATTGGCTAGGATCTGGTACTCTTCTTCCTCTTTCCAACCGAGATTTTGTCTTAGGTAGTTATTGATCGTTGCGGTAAAGGCCGTGGTAATTGCGTCCATGCAGGGGTCTGTTTCTGCGCAGGGGAGGGCTTTGTTTGCCGATATGCCCGCATAGGTGGTGTCAAATCTGCCCACAACTTTTCCTTGCTTCCTGAGGATCTCCTTTGTGAAGGAGGGAGTATCTATTCGCAAATTTAAGCGGTCGATGAGCTCTGAAGAGAGGCCTGTATATTGGCAAAGCTTTGCAATGATTGCATTTCTCTTGTCCGGGGATAGAGCATTTCCTTGCAAAAGAGCCTCTGCGTAGTCGTGTAAAACAAATTCTTCCACCTCTTTCAATGTATCTTTTACAGAGTTCATCATTTCTTGCGGGAGAAGTTTATAGTAGGCTGCGGTAGCTGTGTAGCTGGGAAGGCTGAGGTAAAAGGGGAGGTCGTTGCTTGGAATGCTAAACGGGCCATTTTCTAAAGAAAGCGTCTGGAAATTTAAAACGGAAGAAATCAAGATAATGCCATCGATGCTGATGAGCTTATTATTATATAGGTAGGAGGATAATCCTACCGCTCTTGTCGTCCCATAGCTTTCTCCTATGACGAATTTGGGGGAGGTCCATCTATTTTCTTTGGTGAGGTACAGGCGAATAAACTCCCCCACAGATTGTATGTCTTCTTCATAGCCATAGTATTTCTTAGGGTCTTCTCCACAGAGGGTCTTGCTATAGCCTGTAGAAATGGGGTCGATGAAAACTAAGTCTGACATGTCCAGTAAAGAATAGGCATTGTCTTGCAAAGCAAACGGTTTTACAGGTACGCCACTGCTATCTAAAAGTACTTTCTTTGGGCCAAGCAGTCCCAAATGCAACCATACAGAGCAAGAGCCAGGGCCTCCGTTAAAGCAGAAAGCAACAGGTCGTCCCTCCTCCGGTTTGTCTTTACTATAGGACACGTAAAACAGCTCTGCCTTCGGTTTGCCTGCATCATCCTTAAATAGGAGGGTTCCCGCCTTTGCCGTATAAGAGATCTCTTTGCCATCGATGGTTACCGTATGGCTTGTTACTACACTTTCTTCCCTAGGTTGGGAGAGGGGGGCTTCACAGTGAGGTTTGTCCTCCGGCTTGCTCTCCTCGGCAAAAGAAAGGCAGCTAATGAAACAAAGTGTGGTAAAAGCTACTAAGCGCGGTAACATGAAACTCTCCTTGCATAGGTTAAATTTGCATGATAGTCAAAAGCTCTGCAGTCAACAAGTGTTTTTCCTAAAATAAGAAAATAGCA
>JAHFTP010000060.1:0-2303 GCA_023265495.1 Chlamydiota bacterium | reverse complement strand
GGCTTTTTTATCCTCCATAAATGACCTGATGTTTGAGTATATAACAAACTGAAAAACAGATATATGCATAGAAGTCTCGTGTTTTTTTATTTTTAAAAAAGCCTAAAGAATGACATTTGTCATTCTTTAGGCAAAAAAATCGCGTTTGAAAAGATATTTCTACCAAAACCTCCAATTTTATTGGAGATTCTGTGTGAAATTAATCTATTTTTATTTAATTCTCCAAAAAAAATTGGAGGTTTTGGTATAATAAAAAATATAAAGGAGGAGTGAAGCCATGCATAAGCTATTGCGTTTTGCTAAGACGGCCTATATCCAAAGTCAAAACCTCAAGCCTCTCCTGGCTGAGTATACAAATCCTGATGATTTTCTCTCCAGGATGGTGAAAACAGGGGAGTTAATTCGCTTAAAAAATGGCTTTTTTTTAATCGCTGAAAAAATTGAAGAGAATCCGGTTCCCTACGAGCAAATTGCCAATTTGCTTTATGGGCCCTCTTATATCAGTTTTGAGTGGGCCCTTTCCTTTTACAAAATGATTCCTGAAGGCGTGTATGTAGTCACAAGTGCTTCTGCTGCTAACTCCAAAATTTTTCATACCCCCGTGGGTGCATTCGATTATGTCCATTTAAGCCATCACCGTTATGCAATCGGGATCGACCAAAAGGAAAATGCAGCGGGAGGTTTTCTTATTGCGACACCTGAAAAGGCTCTTGCCGACTTGATTCATTTCAAGAGCAAGAATCTTGAAGGTCGGAATTTACTCGTCGATTTGCTAGAGGCGAGAAGGATCGATGAAGATCTTCTAAAAAAATTAAGTAAAAAGCATATGCTCGAAATTGCAGAAAATTATCGTTCAAAATCAGTAATGAATCTTAGCCACATTCTAGGAATATTATGAACCCAAATGTTAAAAGTTTGTTTAATCGATACGAAAAGTCAAAGATCAGTGAGCAGACTTCGCGTTAATCGTAAAGTTGTAATTATTGCCGGAATCATGCGCTTTTCAGATCTCCAAAATCATCGATGGATATTGTGCTGGTCTCATTTTTATTCTTTGAGAGCACTTCAGGATTGATCTTATGGTATAAGTTGCGAAATTCCTTATCTTTGGCATTTAGATGATCAAACATATATAAGCGAATACAAACATCTGTAGATAGATTCGCGCGTGTTTGACCATTCTCCCATTTGACGACGGCTACATGGCTGACTCCGGCGATTTTCCCGAAATCTGTGGTAGACATATTCAGGAACTTTCTCATGAACTTTAGCTCATCTCCGGTAAGAGGTGCCAGTTTTCGAAGGAGACAGTCTAAAACAACCAATTGCAGCTTATTAAAGTTGATATCAAGGACCCATTCGCCAATCATTTTTCTCATGGGGGCATTAATGAGTTTTATTGGGAATCCTAGGCCTTTAAAAATAAAGGTTGCTGTTTTTGTATTTTTCATAACTATTTTCCGATTTTTTTCTCAATTAACCTGATAACGGTAATAATAACCATTCCTTTTTCAAAGGCAACAACTACTCGTGTATCTAAGCTATCAGCAGTTTTCCCTCTAATAGCATATTTCCAGGTTCTGTATTTGGAATCAAAAATGGTTTTTTTCTTTTCATGAAACCCATTTGTTAAAACATATAGGGCGTCTTGATAGGAAATAAACCTTTCCTCTCCTCTTTTAGTAGCATGGCTGGAAAATCTGTAATCTTCTGAACCAATGCTCGCTTTTACCTTTTCTAAAAGATTTTCTATTTGAGCGGGTGTTCCAGGTTTCACTTGTTGTCTCCAATTGTTTCTATTGTAACAAAATTACAGGTTTTGCAAAAGAAATAAATTCATGTATGTAAAAACCAACCACTTGAGCTTTTTATGCTCCAGAAATAATGGTAGACAGCAACGGTCTTTTTATTGCATTTTTTGGGAGTAGACAAGACAATAAAACGACTAGGTGGTAGCCAAAGCTAATGGGGAAGTGCTTTCTTCTTTTTTTAGTGCTAGCTGGCCACAGGCGGCAGCGATATCCTTTCCTTTAGTATAGCGCCAGGTGGTCTCAATGCCTTTTCTTTGTAAGATTTCTCTAAATAATTCGATTTGCTCTTTTTCCGGGCGTTTGAGGTGGAGCCCTTCGACGGGGTTATAAGGGATGAGGTTTACCGTGCAAGGCTGTCCTTTAAGTAGGAGAGCAAGCTCTGTGGCATGTTCTTCTTTGTCGTTAATATCGGCAAGGAGTGTGTACTCATATGTAATGTCTCTTTTTGTTGCAGAGGCATACTCAAGCATGGCACCGATGATGTCGTGGATA
>JAHFTP010000059.1 GCA_023265495.1 Chlamydiota bacterium | reverse complement strand
TTATCCATCCTACTACCTCCCCCTATGTGGTGCCAAGACCTGTCGAGCACACCACACACAGAGGAGCAGGCATTCCTAGCATATGCCTTAGCAGGAACCCACATGTTGCCGTTGGTGGGATAAGATAGTCATTTTTTTATAAAAGACCCTTTCATCATACTTTGAAAGGGTCTTTTGGTTGCTATTTATCCTTGTTTTCAGTTAAAATCTTGTCCACATTTATATGGGGTTTATTAAATGACTTTTTATGTGAGTAAAGTATCCACTTTTCCTCCTATGGAACGGGATCTGCAGATAGTCGCCCGTCACGAGATCACCGCCGGAAAGCGGGCTCTTACCACTCATATTCTAACAGATGTAAAGCAGATACAGGCAGTGCTCAAAACGATCCAAGCCTGGAAAGGAATCATCCAAGATAGAGTAGGAGAGAGCAGAGCTGAGCATCAAAGGTCTAGGACGGAGGAGACCGGAGAAGCTCTAGGAAACGACCTAGCAAGAAAAGCGGAATATATCGACCTGCTCGGATATTTCGATTTGTCTTTATCAAAATATGTGCGCGACAAGGCAATCGATCCCCAAAGCAGAGTTCTTGTTTCTATTAGCGTAGAAGAGGGAGATGTAAACATCCAAGCTTTAGCTCTGTGCAAAGCCTATGCCGAGAAGAAAATAGTCGAGCTCAAATATTTAGCCTCCGCTCCTTGGAATCTCTCCATGCATGGAGCCAATAAAGAGGAAAATCAGAGTCTGGTGACTAGGGGATGTGGGACGTTATTGGTTTGCGATATTTATAGACTTGCGCAAAGGGAGGGATTATCCTCTCTTAGATTGAAGCCATTGCCTGGGTCAGAGTCTTTCTATCTGGGCCAGATTCAGATGCTTGTGGACGAAAAGGAAAGGGAGTTATATTTAGATGTCCATCCGGAAGATCCATTGCCAAGGCTCTCCGAGCTTGAGTCAAAATATAGCATTGTGACGTAAAAACGGAGGAATTATGGCGATTTGTTCATCGAGTACATCTAATCGAGTTTCAGAGAGGGCCGTGCTTCTTAAAGGAATTCCTTCTCCGTCAAGAGAAGAGCCCGAAGAATCGCCTGCAGCCCGTCCTCTGGCTGTAACTATATTCCATCAGATCCATTCCTCCGGTGATGCATCGGCAAGTGGAAGGATTACCGCTATTGTCACACACAGAAATCCCTATCAATCCCACGATCAAAGTACAGAACAAGTCTTTGCTCTGCAACTCTCAGACTCGAGCGAGTCAGAAGAAAGCCTAGACCTTGCTTTCGTCCCTGAAAAAAGGAGCTTTTTTGACTATCAGCTGTTTGTTAACGAGGAAAGTTATACATCTAAAGTTACAGTCTTAGTAGATGAGCTGGTCCTTTCTCATCAAAGCATATTTAGGCCTGTAAAAGATGCCGTTATATCTTCGTTAGATCTAAGATGCTCCCTTCAGACAGGTTCACTAGAAACATCTGATGTCGAGCATTTTTTTGCTTCCCATTTAGCTGACCTATTAGGGGTGCCTGTTGATCCCGAGGAAGTTGCAGAGGAAGGAATAGGGGATTTAGATATTGAAGAGATGGAAAAAAACGCCTTTGTTATCGACCGGATCAGAGTGAAAATCAGGAAGCCTGAATAATGGCTTCCATTTAGTCTTCAACGCCCTCTACCTTTGGCCTGGAATGGGCTTTACTCTTACAAGTAGAGGTAACGTAAGGACTAGATCACAACTTCTTCATTTTCTCTATTAGTTTAAATTTTAATTTATTGCATTTTATCATAAAATTAACTATAATAATGATTGTATAAGGCAATTAATTAAATTAATATTAGATACAATGCAGGTAGTATGAGTGGTTTAGAAGTTGTATTAAGATCCTCTTCTAGTAGTTCCTCTACAGTTCTTTCTGAGGTAAAAGAGGGAGACATGAGCGAGGCACCGGCAATTGGTGGAAAAAAAAGGTCTCTAACGATTATCACTCCAAGTGATATCTCAGGGTATACGGCCATAAGAAAAACCATGGCTGATTGGAAATCTCTCGTTCATGATAGATTTGGCTCCACGAGGGCCTTATTTAAGGATGCTCCTTGTGAAGCTAATAAAGAGAAGCTAGAGGAAGATCAATTTGCTATGAAGCAGTATGTAAGTGTTCTCAATGATAGCAGAGATCTCATGGGTAGGGCTGTTTTTCCTGTTACGGATACAGGGCGGATCGTAGCAGCCTTGGATGAGGAATCTAACGTGCAGGCGATGGCTATATACGGAATGGACGGGGGGGGCTCTGCATAAAGTACATAATGACAGCGCCTTGGAATCTCAAGCTACACGGAGAAAATCCTGCAGAAAACAAGCCGCTTGAAACCAAAGGCAGCGGCACGTTCTTAATTGCACATCTTTATACTGTAGCTCAAACACTCGGAGCCAGAGAGCTACGTCTTAAGCCACTGATGAATTCCACAACATTCTATAAGAATCATCTATCCATGACTCCTGACGCGGAACATGGGGAGTTTTTCTATCCTGTTACAGAGGAAGTGCCTGAAAAGCTCAGGTCTCTCATGCTAAGGTACTTTGGTTAGAAAAAACCTCATGCCCGGCAGTTTGTCTGCCGGCATGAGGTTTTCATATGATCTTGTGTCGAATATTTAGGAGTAGGAGGAAATTCTAAGTAACCATGTGTCCATGTCCGCTATAAGAATCTGCAGAGGAAGGTATGAAGCCGTCGACAATGCCGAAAGTCACGACCATTGCCACTGCTAGCAGAATGAGTAGCACGCCACAAATTACGATTTTACCGGCCGTTCCTGCCCATCCCGCGGCCTTAGAACCAAGGCTTCTAGCTGAGACCTGCTCCACTTTGCGCCCATTTAAATTTCCAGTTTTAGAGTTTGTGCTTGTTTCGTCTTCCCACCCCAGACAACCTACAGATGCTTTATACAGAGAAGATACTGAGCCCCTTCTATCTTGAGAATCTACTGATTGGTCATTGTCGACACCGTCGCCGAACGATTGGTTTCTCGGTAAAGGCTGACCTAATTGACGGCTCAAGTTACTAGATGTTATCCTCATGATTATCTCCATGTTTTATTTTAATTTTATTATAGCAAATTAATAATTTATTGTAAATACAATGTAATTATTTTATTTATTTTTTATAACCTGTTTAACTGTAATTAGTTGTATGCGTTTTGTATTTTTTTAAAAAGTTGTAATATATTGCAACTTAGATTTTTAAGTAAGTGTGAAATTTATAAATTAAAAAAATAGATTTCATTGTCACATTTATATTAAAATACTTATAATAAATTAACATATAATCTAAAAGTTTTAATAAAAAAAGTAAAGACGTCTCACAGGTCGGATCATCGATGTCCAAGAAGGGAGACTGCTAATAGAAGGAGCTCCAAAATGCTAATCAGGGACATTTGCAGTATTTTACTTATTGTTGGCTTATCGACGTTTTTCTTTTATTGGTTATGACGGGAAAGAATGTGACTGCTTGTCCTGTTTTATTCAAAGATGCCGGTGGTTTTTTGTGTATTAAGTTCTTTATAATAAGATAAATGGATGGTATATGACATCGCTAGTAACAGAAAAAGTAGAGCTATCGACCTCGTCTCTAGATGCAATGGAATCACTGCATTTCAAAGGCACCTTCAAAGGTTGTACAAGAGAAATACATGTTTTTGTGATCACAAATCGGGATACACTTCCTGCTGTGAAAGAAACGATTCACACATGGACACGTATTTTAGAGGCAAGGACTGAAGTTTCTAAAAGACATCATCTAGCTGATAAGAGAGATGAACGCAAGGAGGTTGCTTTTACCTGCGATGATAGCAAAGCAAAAGAATACAGAGCCTTAACTGATGAGATTGTCGAATTCATAGAGGAAGAAGATCCTTTGCAAGGGCGTCTTGTGGCTTGCACAAGTCTGCATGCGGGGGAACACATCATCCAGGCGCTCGCTATCGGTAGGATTCTTGTGCATAAAGAAAAAGAGAAATTTAACGTGCGGGTACTTGTGACAGCGCCTTGGAATCTGCGGATGAATGGGAGAAATGATCCAGATTATGAGCCATATGTCTGCAGGGGAACTGGGACCCTTATGATAGGCTTTCTCTATCAAGCAGCAAAACGATTGGAAAAGAAAGAGTTTTTTTTAACCTCTACCGAAAATGCAGAGGAATTCTATAGAACTCATTTGGGTATGAGGGAGTCGGGGCCGGATGATTTTAGTGGACTTCGCGATTTTTCCTATTTTGTCAACCAGGAGACAGAGGAACTTGTCCAAGCTCTTATTCGCAAGTACTTTGTGTTGGCTCCTGCTAAGGCAACATAACATCAATTATCAGACGTTGCTATCGTGGATAAAAAAAGGTTTTTACACAGGAAATCCCTGGTTTTTTTCTCCCCTTTTCGCTATACTTCCCTATACATTCATCCACTTTAAGGAGAAATATGACATCCCCCGTTGCGGCCCATACCGTTACCATCCAAATAGAGCATTGTAGTAGACCCGGCTCGGAAGACTTTTCCCCGGTAGACATGCTCTCTATTTTTGATTTCTATAGTAGAAACTACGATCTCGATGAAGTGGATGAGCTTTGCATCTTGGATGAAAGAGATCTTTATAATAAAGATTTCAGCGCTAAAAAGGTAGTGACCTTCCTTCCTCATGTAAAAGACGATGTCTATGTGGTGGAGCTACGTGAGGGAGACCTCGCAATGGATGAAGTGATTAAGATACAAGGACTCTTTCCTCTCCTTACATGTAGACAAATTGCAAAGGGAGACTGGCGGCTTTTATCCGAGAGAGATGTCGTTATCCTTTCCATCGGAGAAGCAGAAGCTCGCTTTCCCAAACCATCTCGCTGTAAAAAATAGTTTTAAGCTGCATTTTTGTGTGGAGACCTCTACAATAGAGGAGTTAAACGCTCCAACGTAGAGGTGAACCATGACCGTTGTTAGTAAAATATCTTTCAAAGCAACACTCCCCTCTGACGTAACGACCTATGATGCAAGCTCCCCTTTCCATCAAGCAGCAGCTGCGAAGATAGCAAAATTTTTACTTGTCTCCAGAGAAAGGACTTTGGAAGACCCCGGTCTGAAGGAAGGACTTGCCTCCATGAGGGGGACGTGGAAGACAACGCAAGGAGCCAGGGAGCTGAGCTTGGTTACTCCAGATGGGGATGCCGTCAATGGACTCCACTTCCCAGGGACGATACCGAAGGCCATCATCCACCTGCATGGCAATGGCGACTTTTATGAGCTGTCCGTACAAAAGCCGCTTGAGTGGAGAGAAGCTCTTACCTCTGTAGTCGGAGAAAGGAAAGACGTGCCCCATTTGCTGGTCTTTAACCCAAGAGGCACCGGCGAGAGTGAAGGAGTCCCCCACCCGGCTAAAGTGGCTTTGGATCTATTTACCGCCTTTGAGTATCTTGTGCATAAACACGGTATTGCGCCGGACGATATCATCATCTCAGGGCACTCTATGGGGGGGTATTTTGGAGCTCTTGGCGCCGCCCTAGTACAAGAGACCTACCCGGATCATGCCATCCATTTCCTCAGCGATAGATCCTTTGCTAGCTTGACGGCAAGGGCTTGCCGTAGGATAGAGGGATCCGATTATAACAGAGCGACGAGGGATTTAATGGGTTTTGCTACGAGTTGTCTCATGTCCGCCTCCGGGTGGGATGCAGACCCGATAGAGGCTTTAGAGAAGCTTAAAGGAAGGGTCTGTGTGCTCTATAATCTAAAAGATGCCGTTATCCCTTACGAGACCTCTTTACATGAGGCTCTGACAAAGTCCCACAGAAAGAGAACTTATGACTGCTTTGCTTTGCAAGAAGCTTCCGATAGCCCTTTTACTGCCAGAGCCCATAACAGGTTGTTTGCTGCAGATGAACAGCAAAAAGTGTTGGTGGAGATGAAGCGGATGCTGCGTCTGCCTCTCACAGCAGAAGAGGATGCTTTAGCTCCCCTCACTTCCCTAGAGGCTAATGTCTGAGGAAAGAATCGGATCTGCAAGTAGTGCATTGAGTTTTTCTCTAGCATCCGCTTCTCTATTTCCCCGGATATCTCGAACGAGATCATCAAATTTATTCTCAATGAGCTGCAGTGCCAAGACTTCTTCCTGAGTGATTGCCTTTTCTCGCGCTTTGTATATTTTTTGGGTTAGAGTAAGAAAATCCTCATATAAATGCCTAATGGTTTGCATCGGCTCTAAGAAGAAATCTGTAAAGAGGTCATCCGTATTTTCAGCTAGGGCTACCAGGTTCTCTTCGAAATCTTCTGGGAAGTACAGACCATCTTTTGTTTTGTCCAGAATGATTTTGAGGGCTTCTCTGTGTGTCATCTCTTTTCTCTCTCTATCAATAAAGTAGGTTCCTCCTTCATCGGAGCGCGCTAAATCCGTTAGGAGGATAGAGACGACTCCTTTTTCATTCAGAGGAAGTCCTGTTAAAGTCTTGGACCAGCTTGGGTTGATATAAAAGTTTCCCCTTAAGAAATCGACACCTAGAATCTTTTTACAGTCTGTAATAGATTCCATGACCGCTTTAAAGCGTCCTTTCAATCTCCCCTTATAAATAACACTTGGATCTGCAATGGCATCGGGCACTTGAAAAGGAATTTGTGAACGAGCCCACGCGGATGGGTCCTCACGCTCAGGATACTGCTTGGAGTAATCATATAACAATTGGTCTAGTAGGATTTCTTTCACCTCGCGCGAGGTGTCTGCGTCAAAAGATCCTTCAAAAATAAGGACTTGTTTGCGATTTCGTTCATCTCGATAAAAACAGGAAGTCCTCGTATGAGGTATGTAACTGACGCCTCTACTGAAGGCTTCCCAGAAAATCTCCGGACAATTGGGTAATGGGAGCTCAGACCACCTATTCGTTCCACGGTATCCTGTACTCTCTGCTTTGATTCCCATTTTGGCGAGCTCAGCGCGAAAACTCACTGAGAGAAGAAGGCAAGTGCCCCCGGAGTGGTACTTGGCAAAAATCCCGGGCAGATCAGGTGTATAAGAGGTTATTGCCTTGTCTAGAGTAAGAGTTGGATCTGTTGCTTTTTCTTCCTTGTAGTAGTGGTTAAACTCGAGCATTTCCCCTAGATTGTTATAGGAGATATGGCTTGTCATCTCCGCATAGAGGCGTTTTATCGCTTCCACTCGCTCCCTAGTGAGCTTTTGACTGCATTCTATGTCTATGGGCGTTAGACATCCTTGCTCGATGCGTAAAAACCCTTTTTCATCATATTTTATGGCTATGTCGTCAATTAAGGCGGCTTCAGTTCTGGCCTTTGTAAGATCAGGTACTGCATTGCATCGATTTACTAATACGATGAGATCGAGTCTTGTGGGGGCTCTCTCTAGGTCTCTACGAAGACAGGAAAGCTCAGCAGAGAAATCCTTTTTTGCCACCAAGAGAGCAGTGAGAAGTCTAGATAGGGAAGCTACTACTTGTGGAGTTTCTCTGGTTTCTCGTAGAAATAGCGTCTCTATTTGATCCAGCAAAGGCCTTGACAATCTTCTGTGCGCTAGAATCCCTTCGGCTATATTATTGATCTCCTCCGCTCTCCTATCCGCATGGTTAGTAGAAAAACAAGAAAAAAATCTGTCGGATAAGGAGGGGTCAAGCCAAGAGTTTTCTCGTAAGAACAATCTGTCCTCAGGCGATAATGCCTCCCCTCTTTTGAATTTGCCAAAGGAAGATTTTAAGATGCCCAGCCTGGTAATGTCCTGTGGCAAAGCCGTGGGCGCTCCAACTGTAGCGATAGTGGTCATTTGTTACCTATTTTTTTATTTTGCTCCTTTCAAGGCTAATGTCTGGCGCGGAAAGGAAGCTACACAGCTCCCTCTTCGGTTGAGAAAAGAGCCGGATCTGCAAGTAGTGCATCGAGTTTTTCTCGAGCATCCGCCTCTCTATTTCCTTTGACGTCTTCAATAAGAGCGTTAAATTTATCCAAAGTGGGCTGAAATGCCGCAATTTCTTCAGGAGTAGTTAGATCGTCTTGCTCTTCAGAGATTTTTCTGCTAACAGTGGAAAAATCCTCATATAAATGCCTAATGGTTTGCATTGGATCTAAGAAGAAGTCTGTAAAAAGGCTATCCGTATTTTCAGCTAGCGATATCATGTTCTCTTCGAAATCTTCCGGGAAGTACAGCTCGCCTTTTATTTTCTCCAGAATCATTCTGAGGGCTTCTCTGTGTGTCATCTCTTTTTCCTCGCCATCAACAAAGTAGGTTCCTCCTTCATCGGGGCGCGCTAAATCCGTTAAAAGGATAGAGGCCATCCCCTTTTCATTCAGAGGAAGTCCTGTTAAAGTTCTGGACCAGCTTGGGTTGATATAAAAGTTTCCCCTTAAGAAGTCGACACCTAGAATCTTTTTACGGTCTGTAATAGATTCCATGACTGCTTTAAACCGTCCTTGCAATCTCCCCTTATAAATAACACTTGGATCTGCAATGGCATCGGGCACTTGAAAAGGAATTTGTGAACAAGCCCACCTAGATGGATCTACTTCGCATAGAGTGGAATAGGCCTCTAAAAATTGTTCTAACTTACTTTCTTCCACTTCTTTTGGCTTGGCCACTTCAAAAGACCCTTCGAAGATGATGACTCGTTTGACACCTTCTTCATCTTGATAAAAACAGGAAGTTCTCGTATGCGGCGCATGACAAACTGCTCTACTAAAGGCGTTCCAGATAACGTTGGGACAATTGGGTAGAGGAAGCGCAGACCACCTATTTATTCCGCGTTCTCCCATGCTTTCCGCCCTGATTCCTATTTTGGCAAGCTCAGCGCGAAAACTCACTGAGAGAAGAAGGCAAGTGCCCCCGAAGTGGTACTTAGTAAAAATCCCTGGCAGATCGGGTTTAT
>JAHFTP010000058.1 GCA_023265495.1 Chlamydiota bacterium | reverse complement strand
CATCGAAGGCCCTTCGAACCAATTTGTCAAATCGGCAGCACTTGGCGTCGCCGCCAAACCCGGCAAATCTTACAACCCTCTTTTTATTCATGGAGGCGTAGGCCTTGGCAAGACACACCTGTTACATGCGATAGGCCATCATATCAAAACCCAACATCCCAAGCTAAGGATCCATTGCATCACAACCGAGGGCTTTGTCAACGCCTTGGTAGACAACTTGCGAGGTAAGACCTTAGATAAGATGAAACGATTCTATAGAACCCTTGACGTGCTCCTTGTCGACGACATCCAATTTCTGCAAAATCGAATGAACTTTGAAGAGGAGCTTTGCAACACATTTGAAGCTTTAATCAACCAGAACAAGCAAATTGTTGTGACAAGTGACAAACCTCCCGGACAACTCAAACTCTCGGAAAGGATGATCGCCCGCATGGAATGGGGTCTCGTTGCCAACGTTGGCATCCCCGATCTGGAGACGAGAGTGGCCATCTTACAACATAAAGCAGAACAAAAAGGGATTAGAATACCCCAAAAGATCGCCTTCTTCATCGCAGAGCACATATTTAACAATGTCAGGCAACTAGAAGGAGCGATCAACAGGCTGAGCGCCTATTGCAAGATGTTAGGTCTTGACGTAACGGAAGAAGTAGTAGAAAAAACGTTGAGTGAACTATTTCAGCTAGCAACCCCTTCCAAACGCGTCTCTGTAGACAACATCTTAAAGAGCGTAGCTACAATCTTTGGAGTAAGAGTGAGCGATCTAAAAAGCACCTCTCGCAGTAAAGACGTCGCCTTCCCCAGACAAGTGGCTATGTATCTTGCCAAAGAGCTCATCAACGACTCTCTGATGAAATTATCCGCTTCTTTTGGAGGGAAAACACACTCTACTCTTCTCCACTCCTGGAAAAAGATCTCCGGACAAATAGAAAAAGATGAAACGTTAAGACGACAAATACAAATGGCCCGTCGCAATATCGAGGCGTGAAATACCAGTTTATTGCTAGGCCACCGGGCCCGGTTTCAGCCCATAGGGAAAATTCCCTGTCTGAACACAACATCTAAACTACAAAACGTAGTGATAAAACTACAATGTATAGTACGGGAACTTGCAAATAATGCACCAACCTGGTATACTACAAATTGTAGTGATCAGACAACAAAATGTAGTTATTGTTTATGAACCCCCTATTTAAGCTTTTTGCCAATCCCACTTTAGCTCAGATACTTAGCCTTATTTTCCTTAATCCTGAGGAAGAGTTTTACCAATTAGACATCGCTAGAAAAGTACAAAAAGCTCTTATTCAAGTCCAAAGAGCGGTAAAGACTTTAGAGGAAATTGGGCTGATTGCCTCCACGCATCGAGGCAGGATGGTGTATTATAAGGCGGTCAGACAGCACCCCGCTTTCGAAGATTTGAAAAGACTATTTGTAAAAACTATAGCTCTTGGAGAAGGGATTCATCAAGCGTTGCAGCCTCTGCAAAGCAAGGTCTACTTAGCCTTTATTTTTGGTTCGGTAGCAAGAGGAGATGAGTCCGTTGATAGCGATATCGATTTATGTATTATCGCAGACATCACACTGAAAGAGCTTTCAAAAGCCTTAAGTCCTTTCTCACGAGGACTACAAAGAGAGCTTAATCCCATCCTTTTTGATCCTGATAAATTTCAAAAAAGAATTTCAGAAAATGATCCATTCATGTTAGAAATCTTACAATCTCCCAAGATTTGGATTGTTGGTAATGAACACGAATGTAAGCAGATGGTTAAAGGAAGAAAAGCTGAAGGTGCATAACACTTCTGCAGACGAAATTGCAAAACTCTTAAGAATTATCGACAGAGATCTTGCAGATGCAAATATTTGTGAGTTGTCAGCAGACCGCCGTTTCATCACTGCCTATAATGCTGCACTGCAGCTAACAACAATTGTATTGCGAACACATGGATTGCGCTCCAATCCGAATAAAGCAGGCCATCACCGCATTTCTATCGATGCACTTCCTGAAATTCTCGGAAGTGAATTCTAGGATATCTCAGATTATCTGCATGCTTGCCGTATAAAAAGACATATCTGTGATTATACAAGCTCCGGAGAGGTATCCGATAAAGAAGCTCGGGAAATTGTCAAAGAAGTGCATGCATTCAAAACATCTATATTGCAATGGCTAAAAAAAATGCATCCTCAATTGTTGCTCTTATCTAATGTGAAACAACTTACAGCTGATACACACGAGAAAAATAAACCTTGATTGCACCAAATACATTTGGTATAATACAAATTAAAGACAGGAAGTGAACGGTGCCCATCAGCGGAAAAGATCTGGCCAAGTTATTTAAAAAGAATGGATTCGAAGAAGTCAAAGGAGGCGGCAAAGGCTCTCATATGAAGTTGAGAAAGAGAAATATGACTGTCATCATCCCCGCTCATAAGGAGCTTAAAAAGGGGCTTGAACGAGCGTTGCTGAAACAATTAGAAGGGAGCAAGTAATATGCGATATCACTTCAAAATACATAAAGAGGGTAACAGCTTTTGGGCTGAGTGTATCGAACTTCCCGGATGTGTTACCGAAGGCGACTCCAAAGAGGAGTTATTTAAGAATATGCAAGATGCTCTTAACACTTATTTAGAAGAGCCTGAAGACTCTCAATATCTTGCGCCTCCTCCTAAAGCATCTATTAGTTTATCTCGCACTGTTGTTGAAGTGCCCGTTGAACCTTCGATTGCACTGGCTTTCTCCATTAGACAGCAAAGAATTAAAAATGGTCTGACGCAGAAAGAAGTGGCAAAAAAGCTTGGAATGAAAGGATTATATAGCTATCAGAGGTTGGAAAGAAAATGCAATCCTACTTTAGATCTGATTTTCAGACTCGTCCTGTTATTCCCGGCCTTATCTTTAGACAAAGTCCTCCGCTGAGTTGTTATTGAAGCTTGAATCCCCTAAAAGAATCTGTTACTGATATAGGAAACAAAACAAATAGGAGATTGGCTCTATGTTAAAAAAGTTCACACAAAATATATGGGAAAGAGAAGTCATGCCTCGGGCTATCCTACCACCAAAGCCCGTACAGCCCGCTGAAGAAACAGAGAGCGTCCTATCGTCTCAGTTCCCTTCTTTTTCTTCCTTTTCTCAGGCAAGGCAAGAGAGCTACGAGGACGACATCCCCGATGTTCACATCGCAGAGAATGCAAAGATGAAAGGGGAAATCTCCTTCCCCAAGCTTCTCACTGTTGAAGGGGAATTTGAAGGAGAGCTCGTCTCCAGCGGCAAGATTGTCATAGGGCCCAAGGCTCTTGTGAAAGCAGATATCCATTTAAAAGAAGCCTATATTTCAGGGAAGGTAGAAGGAGACATCGTCGTAGCTGAGCGCCTTGTGCTAAGGGGAAGAGCAGAAATTCAAGGCAACATCACAGCTCCCCTTATCAGTGTAGATGAAGGGGTGTCGATCATTGGGCAGTTAAATGTGGTGAAGAAAACAGAAGAGCTCCCTGAAGAAGAAAGCACCGCTCAGGAACTAGATGACATCTGAGAAGTAAAAAATAGAAGCTGTGTCTGTTTAGCATTTAATGGACTAATTTTCTTCTTAAGGCCAAATAGAGTATCTTCTCTATCAAGCAGCAGATCTATGATAAGGATGTTTTTGTCTAGAGATCCTTTCTTTACTTTTCTTGCAGGAAGATAGTCTGCCTCAAAAAGTGTGGAGATATGCTTTGCTAGCTTCCGAGTAAAGGGAGAAGAAGACCCTGCCAGTACTACATCAGGGACAGGCCATCCCAGCCTACAATATTGCACTGTCATGAGCGCTCCTACCATTTGTATCCGATCTTTTTCTCTAATGATGTTTTTTGTGTCAGCAAGGATTTTACATGGCCCTATGTAGGGACATGTATAGGCAAAGTTTTTGCCTTTTGATGTGCAGCTGCAAGGCATGCAAGGGTGTAAGCACTCCATACACCTCTCTGTATTCTCTGCTAAGTCGATGAGCTTGGAGCAGGGCTCACAAAAAAACTTGGGAGGGATTGTAAGAAGGAGCATCTCCTCACAATGGAGACATTTTGAAGAGAAAAAAAACTGTAAAATGCTACAAAAGAGTTCAGTTAGAAGTAGTTTCTGCATTTTTCAAGCTATACTTGGGCGAGTCGAGCTTCCCTCTGATGAGCAACACGAAAGACTCAGACCATTTCAGCACGACATTTTGTTTCATCTTCAGATCTACATGCCAATTGCCATCTAGATCTATATAGGAAGTGTCTGTGGGGAAAAAGAACTGCGAGCGCCTGCCTTCGCTATAGGCGCTGCGGAGATCTTTAAAATGACATTTTCCACTGTCTAGGTAAAAGTCCACTTCTCCAGATACAGGAGTTAATATATTCAGATCCAATCCCAAGTCTTTCATCAGCTCAAAGGGAAGATCAAAGAAGCTCATCTCCTTTTTAAAAATGTTGGTGAAGTTGAGTGACCCCGCGGCGGAAAAGCTCTTTTTCTCTCCGAGGTAGCCGCTGATATCATATAGGCTTAAGTTGCGTATGGTAAATGGCTTTGCAGAGGAAGGTTTTTCTTCTTTTTTACTGAGGCGCGAGGGTTGAAAATCCTTTACATATACAAGTGGGGCAAAGACGTTCCACCCACCTTCTTCTTTCAGTATGCGGCAGGACTTCATGGTAAGTGTGCCGGAGCCGTCTTCTACTTTCAGCTGCTCTATTGTACATCGTTCGGGAGAAAGATCGACCTCTGCTTGCATAGCACCAAACGTATACCCTAAAACTTCAAATTGCCTCCCTTGTAAACTGCCTACGAACTGGACGGGGTTTTCTTTATTCTCTTTTACTACAAAGGTCCCCTCCATCCTATACCCGTCGCCTAACTGCAGAGAGGCTATAGGCTCAGCCACTGCCTTAGGAAGAAAAGGACAGAGCTCTGCAAAGTTAATTTGTACATGTCCTACATAAATAAGATCTTTGGAAGCAGAAGACTTTTTTTGCAAAGCTACGTCCATAGCCCTACAAGCACCTTGGATCTTCTCGCAGCAACCGCTCGAGGAAAAGGTCGCCACAATTCCTTCTTTTTGTCCTTCCTCCTTGATCTGGACAAGGCAAGAGCCCTTTTGAGAAAGAGGGGCCTGGGCTAGGAGCCACAAAGGCTTATTTTGGATAAGCGTCTGTGCCTTCAGATAGGCCACACCTGCATCCACTTGCAGTTGGATCTGTGTTAAGTCCAGCGCATTGTCTTTTACATAGTAAGTCCCATCCTTGAGATAGCCTTGCACCTGATAGTTAGATCCCTCCCATTGCATGTCCCCTTTAAAAAGGAGCTGCTCTTGTTTCCGCATAGAAGAGAGCCACTCCGGAATAAGCCCTTTTGCGGCTAGCGACCGCAATAAAGAGGAAGAGAGCGCCCCATTTACCTTACTTAGCACTCCTTTCTTAGTAGTGGGATGGAAAGAGGCTTCTGAGACAAAACATTGCGCTACGGTTTGCTTGGTCATTTTTTCTTGCAAAAGCAGAGCAAACTCCCCTAGATAGGCTCCTTTTTTTCCACTAAAGGAAAAATGGAGCGGCTTTTGTGTGACAAGGAGACGATCTAGCAGGCTACTTTCTAAAGAGACAGTACCCTCCCATTTAGGCTCGGCAAATAGATCTACGCAAGAGAAGGATCCCTTAGCACGAATGTCTCCTACAACAGAAAACAGCTCTTTCAGCTGAGGAAATGTTGTTTTTAGTTTCTCCATGGATCCAGTTATACTGCACGAGGAGATGGTCAGTTTCTCTTCTTTTCTGTCATAAAAGCCGCGCCCTGCAAAAACACCTTCAGGGCAGGAGATCTCTATAGGATCCACTACGATTTTATCTTCTTTGCCTATAAGACTCGCCTGCACATTCCACTCTTTGAAGCGCAGTGAGTCGACCTTCCATCCCGCATTTCGCCTATGCACTTCCAAAAAAAAGGGGGATGGCTTGCCATCGAAGAGCAACTCCTTTCCTTCCAGCAAGACGGACAGATCCTCATTTCTAGGGTCGTAGCGGACATTGCCTACAACCACACCTTCCACCTTCTCCAAAGAAGAAAGTATCGACTGGGGCATGGCAAAAGCCCTTTGGAAGAATTCTCTGCTCGTAACAATTTCCTGTATATCGACACTGGGGCGCAGCTCTAAAACAGGAGGAGGAAGAGCTATCCCAAGTTTTATGGGAAGAGGACGCAGTTGCACCCCTTGAAAGAAAGTCTTTTTCTCATCGAATGATAAGGTGATCCCCTCTTTGTCCTCCACAGTCCCTGCGATACGAGCGAAGATCCTATCGCCCTCTCGTATTTGCAGATCAAAGGGAGTAATAGAGCCTGCACCCCAATGCATGTCTTGCAATACAAAAGGATAACGATCCCTGCCTGTTGCAACCTTCCCACGAAACCCTTCTAGCTTTATTTCATGAGAGAAAGAGTCTATGCTAATGTTCCCACAAAGAGCTTCTACGCAGAAAGAAGAAAGGCAAGGAGTAGATACATCTTGCAGTTTCATATCTAGCTTGCAGCGGACGATCGCATCTTCTTTATGTAGGCCAATAAGAAGCATAGCCCCCTGCTTAGGTATAACAAATTCCCCTCTGATTGCAGGCAGGCGTGAACTCATATCCGGGTAATAGGCCTTGACAAGTGGTAAAAGAGATTCTATTTTTCCTTGAATCTCACTAGACTCTATGATGATACTCTCTTCGTCCATATGCAGGCTAAACTGCAGAGGAGTGTTGCAGAAAAGGGCGCTCACCTGATCAGAAAACAACTTACCATTCTCTACTTTAAAAAACCCTTCTATGGATTGTATCTTCATGCCATGGAGCTTTTCTTGCAAGGCACCATCTTTAACTGGAAAAGTTCCGTGGAGCTGATTTTCTTTGATGTCATAGCGGCAGTGAATGCTCCCTTCCGGCGATAGGGGCCCTGACCCTAAGGATGGAGCAGTAAAGGAAAAGGCCCTGCTACTGACTCTGCAATGCTCTACCTGCAGGCAAAGATCTACTGTCGACGGAGAAACTTGAGCCAAGAAACGCAAATATCCTTCAAGGCGTATATCAGAAACTAATCTATTGATAAGAGGTTGTAGAAGCGATGAAGATGCCCTTTCCGACTGAACCCATCCCTTCCAATCTTTCAAACAAACACCGTCTAAAAGAGAAAAGAAGATTTGTTCGTTTGACGGGGCTTCCAGTCCGAAGTCGATTATTTCTTCACCTTCATCCCCTGCTAATGCAGCCCTTCCCTCCAAAGAAAGGATGTCTTCTTCTTTTTTTACATCTGCAGCAAGGTGGATGGCCGTATGCGTTGATAAAACTACATCTGCCCACTCATTCGGTAAAAGCTCTTGTATATGATCCAAGTAAGAAGAAACTTCCAAGTGGGCAAAAGAAGGTTCTTTCGGATCTAAAAATTGCACATTCATTTTGGCTTTTAGAAGACCGCTCTTATATAAGGCAGCCTCCATATAGGAGGAGTGTAAAAGGCCCTCTTCTACACGGAAATTACAAGAGATATCTTGCAACGATGTATCGAAACTAGAAGAAAGGATACGTCCTTTTACGCAGCGCATTTCCCCTTTAGAAATGACGAGATGCTCTTTTACTCTTTGCATCTCGCCAGATGTGGTGAGGCTTTTTGCTTCTATTTCATAGCCTGTATGAGGAAGGGTGAAAGCGATGTCGTTACAGACAAGCTGCGACCACTGCAGCTGGCTGATCTGTGTGAGGCTGCAAGCGGCAGAGAATTTCCCTTGTATGGATCCTCTTTTCCACTTGTACTTCGAGGAGATCTCCTCGGGCAGCAGACATTGCGACAGAGAAAATAAACGCGATCCCATGGCATTTCCCTCTGCTTGCAGGAGAATGTCTTCGGGGGGGCTACTAGTTATGGAGAAAGTGAGCTCTTCACGAACCTCCTTGGATTGAAGGTCTGCAAATTGGCATTTGGCAAGAAGCCAAAAGCCACCCTCTACATCCTGCACAGAGCCCGAGGCATCCAAGGAAAAGCTGTTTGGCTCACTGTCTACAAGACAAAGTCCTTCTAGATGGGCTACAGAGTCCCCGCCCGGCGAGCAGGCCATCTCTCCATTTGCATTTTCGAAAGTGACTACATGAGTATTTCTGGAGAGAGAGATCTGCGCCTGCTTTAGACTGATAGAAGCCTGCATATGCCTGCCTATCGCCTCTATCCAATGCAGCAAATCTGATCCTTTCTCTACTTGCGGATCTGCAAATACGCTCACATGCACGCTCTTTGCCGTCGATGTGAGCCCAAGGAAGGATGAGTCGAGCTCCATCTCATGGCAAGAGATCTCTGCCTGAAAATTTTTCCATGCAAGTTCTTTATCCCACGTGGCCTCTGCATGTAGGTGGACACTACCTTCGATTTTATCTATGTATGTGTAGGCCTCAGGCTGAAAGAGCGATACAAGATATTCAATAGAAGAGGCAGGCTCTTCCTCTATATCTACTGTAGAAAGGATAGAAGAGCCCTGCTCAGCCATGCTAAGAGAAAAAAAGGGACGCTCTTCTAATGAATCATGAAACACGGTGAAGGAGCCGATCTCCTCTTTTTTCTCTCCTGAAGTAAACGAAAAAAAACAAGAAGGAATGGGGAAATTCTCAGGGAAACAAATCTCTCCGTGATAGACATCGAGTCTCAAGACAAAATAGGGATTGGGAAGCAGAGTCCACAACAGAGAAGGCCCTGTGAAAAAGGAGTCATGGTTCACCTCGATCTTAGGAGAAACCATCTCTACATGAGAGATAAGTTTCGGAGGCCATGGCTGCATCTGCAGAGATAGATCTACCGGCTCCGCAGTGAAGGTTCCATCCTCTTTTTTCCACCTGGCACCTTCTAGCAAGAGGTGAGAGCCGCTGCGATACATCTTTTCATAGCTCCACCCCTGCTTTGTGTGCATGAGGCGGATATATCCTTTCAAGCAGAAACTGAACACATATGCCTGGCAGATAAAAAAGATGCTGAGCAACCCGAGCGAGAAAAAAAGAAATGTCCACTTCTTTTTTCTTAAAAAGCTACGGTGGCCGGCGCCATAAGAATAGTTTTTTCGCATGGAGATACGCTTACTCTACCAAACTTAAGTAG
>JAHFTP010000226.1 GCA_023265495.1 Chlamydiota bacterium | reverse complement strand
AAAGGGATGTTTACTTACATTTGAAGGGGGAGATGGCGCCGGTAAGACGACGCTCATCTCCAAGCTCTACGCGTATCTCGTTGGCAAGGGCCTGTCTGTCATACAGACGAGGGCTCCTGGAGGAACAAAGGTAGGGGAGGGCATCCGTCATATTCTTTTGCATCAAGATCATCCACTGGACACAAGGTGTGAGCTTTTCCTTTTTTTAGCGGATAGGGCCCAGCATGTGAGAGAGGTGATCCTGCCGGCGCTAGAAAAAGGACAAATCGTCCTATGCGACCGGTACAACGACTCTACGCTAGCCTATCAAGGTGGGGCAAGGGGGGAAGACAAAGCCTTTGTGGAGGGGCTTTGCCGCTATGCAACGAGGGATCTTATTCCTACCCGCACCTTCTATCTCGACATTGACCCAAAGCTTGGGTTGGAGAGGGTGCAAAGAGCCGGTGGGTCCAAAGATAGGATCGAATCAGAAAAACTCTCCTTCCATCAGAGCATCCGCTCCGCCTTCCATGAGATAGCAGAGAGGGAGCCGGAGCGGTTTTGTGTCCTTGACGCCTCTCTTCCACCGGAAACTGTCTACAACCGAGCAATAAGTGTTCTCGATGCCCTTTTCTAAACTCATAGGCAACACCCTAGCTAAAGATGTGCTCCAAAGGATGCTTGAGTTACAAGCTGTGCCTAGCACGTTATTATTTGCCGGGCCAGAAGGGGTAGGAAAGACCCTTTTTGCAAAGGAGTTTGCTATCCTTCTTTTAGGGGAGGTGCACAGGCATAAGATCGAGCGCAATATACATCCCGACGTCAAAGTCCTCAGCACGGAGGGAAAGATGGGGCTGCATGCGATGAGCTCCATACGGCAGGTGATCGAAGAGGCTTCTTTAGCGCCCTTTGAATCCAAAGCTAGGGTGTTTATCTTAGAAGATGCGGAGCGGATGCTTCCCTCCAGCAGCAATGCCCTGTTAAAGACGTTAGAAGAACCTGAAGATGGCAACTACTTCCTACTCGTTAGCAGCAGACCGGAAGAGATGCTCCCGACGCTACTTTCTCGCAGTCGCAGGATCTCTTTTTCCCTCATTGCGGAAAAGGAGATCTGCGACGTTCTCAAAACAAAAAGGGCGATATCTGATCTGGAAGCGAAGAAAATAGCGATGCTCTCGCATGGGAGCATCACAAAAGCATATGAGCTCCTAGAGAAGGTAGACAGCCCTCTTCGCCATCAGCTTTTGGAGATCCTTTCCCATCCCAAGCTCTACGAAGAATATTCCAAGTTATTATCTGCTTTGCAAAAGCTAGAGTCTCTCTGCGTTGCTTCTAGTGAAGAAGAGGACTTTTCCATTAGCGATGCGGAGCATCTGCTCTCCGAGCTCTTTTACTGGTATAGAGACCTCTATCTACTCTCTTTAGAGGTGAGTTCAGACTATGTTTTTCATTTCGATCAAATCACAGCTTTGAGTGAAATACGAGATCCACTACTTCCCTTGGAAAAAATCTTTCTTTTGGTAGAAGAGTGTCGATTTGCTATGCAGAGAAGCACCAAGATAAAAACTGTATTTGAGTATTTCTTCAGCCGGTTGTATCAGATGAGTCCTTCAAATACCTTAGAGAAAAAATCTTTACTTTGTTTAAAATGACGCACCTATGAATTTTAGAGGTTGTCATGAAGCTGCAAGATCTCGAAGAACTGATTCAGAATGGGGAATCCGATACGCTTGAATTCAAAAAAACCACAGCTTCTCTAGATGGTGCAGCGCAAACGCTCTGTGGGTTTTTGAATGGAAAAGGTGGGCATGTGTTGATCGGAGTGAGTGCCAATGGAAAGCTCGCAGGACAAAGTGTAACTGACTGCACACTGCAAGAGATTGCTAGGGCACTTGCTAAATTCGAGCCACATGCACAAATTCATATTCATCGGATTGCTGTTGAGCCGAATAAGGAAGTAATTATGCTCGCAACTCCTCCAGCTGATCGTACATTGCGCGATGATTTCCAACATCTTAAGAGACTAGGTCTTATCGTTATTAAAGGGCATGGGCGTGGAGCAAGTTGGAGTTTGGCTCCACGATCTAATAAGGCGGAATAAGGCGGAATGGGCCTTTTGTGAGACCTGAAATATTTAAAATTCACATCGGGTGATTATATATGAAACGACACCACGTATTAAGCCCTGAAGAAGAAAAGATCCTAAAGCATGCGGCAACGGAGAGGCCCGGCAGCGGCAGTTATTGTGATATGAGCCGTGTGGGAGTCTATCTCTGTAAACTCTGTGATGCTCCTTTGTATTTGTCTTCAGATAAGTTTCATTCGGGATGTGGGTGGCCGAGCTTTGATGAGGAGATTTCCTATGCGGTCGAAAGAAGACCTGATCCTGATGGGAGACGGGTGGAGATCCTCTGTGCGAGATGTAACGGACACTTAGGACATGTATTCACAGGAGAGCACCTGACAGACAAAAATAGTAGGCACTGCGTGAATTCCCTTTCCCTGTTTTTTGAACCGGCATTTACAGAAGAGGGATATGAACGAGCTCTCTTTGCAGGAGGATGTTTTTGGGGGGTGGAGTACTTTATGAAACAACTTCCGGGTGTCGTAAGAACATGTGTGGGATATGTAGGAGGGGAGGTAGTATTCCCCTCTTATGAGGAGGTGTGTAGCAAGGCTACAGGCCATGTCGAGGCTGTGGAGGTGGTGTTTGACCCGGCGCAGATCTCTTTTGAAGAGGTGGCTCAGTGCTTTTTTGAGATCCATGACCCAACAGATAGTGGAGGGCAGGGGCCTGATAGGGGGTCTCAGTATCTATCCGTAGGTTTTTACTATACGCAGAAGCAGGAAAAGACCTGGCAGCAT
>JAHFTP010000057.1 GCA_023265495.1 Chlamydiota bacterium | reverse complement strand
TTGACAAGCCCTTCTGAAGTTTTCTCTAACCTAAGCAAATATCAGACAGGTCTAATCGATATACAAAAGCAAACTCTTCAAATAGTCCCCTTCCGGATGGTATAAGGACCTGGGGTGGTCGAATGCAGAGAGGTGGCGAGAGAGGATTTTTACTTCCCTTTTCTCCTCTGACGCTGCTTGGAAGAGTATCTGCTCAAAAAGGTCTCTGTCCATGAAATAGGAACAAGAAGATGTAAGCAGTAGCGTTCCAGGCTTTGCCTTTTTATATACTTCTCTGTTTAAGTTCTTATAGGAGATGGAAGCGGCTCGGACATCTTTCCTTTGTTTGGCAAAGGCCGGAGGATCTAAGATGATGAGGGAAAAGTCGAGCTCTTTTTGTTTTTTGAGGTAGTCGATGACATCTGCTTTGGTTATTTTATGCAGAGCCTTATCTATGCTGTTGATTTCTGTATTTTTAAGAGATTGCTCACAGGCAGAGCGGCTGACATCCACACTCTCTACGAAGCTAGCCCCGCCGCAGAGGGCATAGAGGGAAAACCCTCCCGTATAGGCAAAGCAGTTAAGCACTCTTTGCCCTTTGGCGTGACGTCCAATAAAAGACCTCATCTCCCTTTGATCGAGAAAAAATCCGGTTTTTTGGCTCTCTTGTAAAGAGATACTAAAGAAGATGGAATTTTCTTTGACTTGCACCTCTTCTACTTTTTCTCCATAGAGATACCCTTCGAACAGAGGAAGACCCTCTTGCACGCGAGCAGAGGAGTTAGATTTTTCATAAATGCACCTGGGATGAAAAAGAGAAATGAGCTTTTCTACCAGTAAGGACTTCAACCTCTCCATTCCACAGGTGTTGACTTGGATCACAAACACATCTTTATAACAGTCGACAATAAGTCCCGGAAGACCATCTGCCTCTGCGTTGACCAGGCGATAACAGTCTGTCTGAGAAAAGTCGATGAAGCGCTGCCTCAGAGCATAGGCCTTCTGTAAAGAAGATTCGATGATCTGCCCTAAGGACATGCCTGAATCAAAAGAGAGAACCCTGCCGGCTAAGGAGTTTGTTGTATGGAAATAAGCCTGAGCAAGGAATTTCCCTTCATGGCTGACTACGGCGACGACTTCCCCATGTTCCATTGAAGGAAACTGCTCTACAGCTCCGGAGAAAATCCAAGGATGTCTATTCGTGAGAAGAGATTTTTCTCTTCCTGGCTTTAATACGACTTTACGCATGAGCAAATTGCAACTTGTCTTTGACGACTTTTGGGGGCTTGGATAAAGGACTCACCACCCGTCCGACGAGGTCGTAGTCCACAATTTGTGTGATCTCTACTTCATAGATCTCTCCAAAAGCAGTCACTTTGCGCCCGTCGTTGATAATAACTTGACCATCAATCTCCGGACATTGTCCATAGAATCTTCCTCGCATGAGCAAAGAAGACTCGGGATGATATCCTTCCACGATGACAGACAGTTTTTTTCCTAAGTACTTTTTATTGTTTTTTTTCAGGACTTTTTGCTGTTCTTTCGCGAGTCTCTCAAAGCGGTCTTGTTTGACCTCTTCACTGATATGCCCTTCCATCTTCGCAGAAAAAGATTCTTTCTCCAGCGAGTACTTGAAGATCCCTATGTTATCTAAAGGATACTCTTTAATAAATTTGAGCATCTCTTGGAATTGTTCTTCCGTCTCCCCAGGAAACCCTACCATTAAACTCGTTCTGATCACGATTTGTGGCACTTCTTTGCGCAGTTTAGTGAGTATGTCTAGGATTTGCTCTTTGGAGGTTTTGCGGCGCATGGCTTTGAGCATATCATTATTGATGTGCTGCAAAGGCATATCGAGATAAGGGCAAATCCTCTTGTCTGATTTGACGATCTCTATGAGTTCGTCAGTAATCTCATCAGGATATAAATAAAGAAGGCGCAGCCAAAAGTCTTTCTTCACTTTGAGCATCTCTTTAAGTAGTTGCTCTAATCCTCCTTTTTCTCTTCTTTCTTTGCCAAAATCTCCTAAATCCTGCGCAATTAATATCACCTCATGTACACCCTGGTCTAAAAGCAGAGAAAATTCTTTGAGTACTTGCTCTACGGTCTTACTTTTAAGAGGGCCCTTAATTTTAGGGATAATACAAAAGGCGCACTGCTTTGCGCATCCTTCTGCAATCTTCAGATAGGCATAATGTTTTGGTGTAGATACCATCCGAGGAACCTCCCCCCACTGCAAATAACTTTTTGCAGAGGTGACAGCTTCTCCAGAAGCCGACGAGTGGACCGCCTCTAAGATTTTTTCCACATCCCCAGACCCCAAGAAATAATGGATATCAGAGAATCTGCTTTTTAACTCATCTTGGTGCTTCTGTACCATGCACCCGGCAACGATGACTTTAGCCCCTTTTTTCTTTCCTTCAATAGCCTCGCCAATGGCATCGGAAGACTCTTGCCTAGAAGAAGCTAAAAAACCACACGTGTTGATAACAAGAAAATCAGCTTCGTGCCTATGCTCGGTAACTTCATAGCCCTCTTTGAGCAAAATACCTAGCATCACCTCAGAATCCACAAGATTTCTTGCGCAACCAAGACTAGTAAAATGGATTTTATTCCCCGATGAAATCATGTACGCCTCTTTCTTCTTTTTTCAACGAGAAGATGATACCCGACTTGCTACTTTAATCACCAGGCAAACTTCCCCCCTTTTTTATTTACTGAAAGTATTTACGATAACTGCAGACAAATGATATATTTGCTTTCATCATGAATTCTGCTTTTTGAGAAAACAATGTGGCATAAAACGGTTTTATCTTTACTTTGTCTCAGCTGTTTTGTCTCTTGTACGAGCTCTTCTCCCCCTAAGTCGCTATCGAGTCAAGAAATTCGTTTAAACATCCACTCAGACCCCGTTACTTTGGATCCTAGCAAAGCGAGAGATATCACTTCCGTCTGCATTCTAAAAATGTGTTTTGATGGCCTTATGAGAAATGATGAGTCGGGCAAGACTGCACCTGCCATCGCAGAAAAATATGACATATCTCCTGACTACAAAATCTATACCTTTTATCTTAGAGAAGCTGTGTGGAACGATGGGCATGACGTCTCTGCCTATGATTTTGAATATGCCTGGAAGCAATTCCTCGATCCGCTATCTCCTTCCGACTTTGCTTACGATCTCTACATCATAAAAAACGCGAAGGCAGTGAAAGAAAATCGTATGGCCAAAGAGCAGCTTGGCGTCAAAGCAATAAATGAAAAGACCTTGGTCGTGGAGTTAGAGCACCCTACGCCTTATTTTTTAGATATCCTTGCAACGGTATCCTTTCTTCCTCTTCCTAGACACATCGTGGAAGGCAACTCCCTGTGGGCCAGCGGAGACTTGTCGAGCTATACAAGTAACGGGCCCTTTTCACTCAAGAGCTGGAAGCATCATAACGCTATTGCTTTAGAAAAAAACTCCCTATATTGGGATGTCGCAAAGGTGCGCTTAGAGAAAGTCTCCTTACTTATTATTCCTGATGAAAACACCGATTTGCACATGTATGAAAATAATGAAGTAGACTGGGTTGGCAGCCCTCTTTCTTCCATCCCCTCTGATGCTATCTCCTATTTAAGTCAGTCGAAAGAGTTTAGTTACCATCCTTATGCCGGAATCTATTATTACCTCTTTAACGTGAAACAATACCCTCTAAATAATGTGCATGTACGCAAAGCGCTCACTTTATCTATCAATCGAGCAGAAATTGTCGATAACATTACACAAACAAAACAACGGCCGGCTTGTAGCCTGATCCCTCCCATGATGTGGAATCGATCGAAGTGCTATTTTCAAGATGCGGACGGGGCCCAGGCGAATCTATTTCTTGCTAAAGCTTTGGAAGAGCTAGGAATCACGATAGAGCAGTTCCCTCCTATTACTCTCTGCTACAACACGACAAGCGGCAATCACATCATAGCACAAGCAATCAAGCAGCAATGGGAAAAAACGCTTGGGATTAAAGTAGAACTCCAAAATAAAGAATGGAAAGTTTTTTTAGATGAATTGTCTCATCAACAATTCCAAGTGGCCCGCATGGGAAGCGTTGCCAGCATTAATGACCCATCCTCCTTCTTGGACACCTTTAGGACGGACTCTGCTTATCTGAATTATAGCCAGTGGACGAACGTCTCTTTTATTCAACTTCTCGATGAAGCAGAAAATACCATTGATAAAGAAAAAAGACTGCAGCTGTTAGCAGATGCTGAGGCAATTTTAATGGATCATATGCCACTTGCCCCTATTTACTTTACCAATGGAAGCTATATGAAAAAAACGTATGTGAAGGGAGTGCAGCTCTCTGAACTTGCGGATATAGATCTGAAATTTGCTTATATGGATGCAAGATGATCCTATTTTTAGTGAAAAAATTTCTTATTTTGCTCTTGTCTCTCTTTATCGTTGCCTCTATGACATTCTTTCTCATGCATGCTATTCCCGGGGATCCTTTCACTCAGGATAAAGCGATACCGGAAGAGATATTAAAGGCTATGTATAAACACTATGGTCTCGACCAGCCTTTGATGATCCAATACTTCGATTATGTAAAAGGGCTCGTTTTCTGGGACCTAGGACCTTCCTTCAAATACCAAGGAAGAATGGTAGGAGACATCATCGCGGAAGGATTTCCTGTTTCTTTATGTTTAGGGATGGAAGCTCTTTTTCTTTCCTTATGCGCAGGAATTACACTCGGCTCCATTGCAGCCTTTAAACATATGCGCTGGCAAGATCATGCCACTATGACCATAGCCGTCATAGGAATCTCAGTGCCCAGCTTTATTCTAGCCACCTTTATGCAATATCTTCTTGCTATGAAACTAGACTTATTCCCTGTGGCGCGTTGGGGATCGTTTAGCCAGACCATACTCCCTGCTATTTCTTTGTCTGCTCTACCTATGGCCTTTATTGCTAGGCTCACGCGATCGAATATGATTGAAATTATGCAGCAAGATTATATCCAAACAGCCAAAGCAAAAGGCTTAAGTACGGTGCAAATTGCGATCAAACATGTGCTTCGCAATGCGCTTTTGCCTGTGATCACCTATCTAGGTCCCCTCACCGCTTCGATTTTAACTGGAAGTTTTGCAGTGGAAAAAATCTTTGGCATACCCGGCCTTGGACAGTGGTTTGTCTTAAGCATCACAAACCGAGATTACACGGTAATTATGGGAACCACGATTTTTTATAGCGCTCTTTTAATGCTTTGCGTGTTTTTCGTAGATATGATTTACTGCTTCGTTGATCCCAGGATTCAACTACAAGGTAAGACCGTTCCCTTATGAACAAACAAGACTCGTTATTTGAACCGATAGGTATAGTAAAAAACGTTGACCCCTTGTTTGAAAGTGGATCTTCCCACTCTTCTTATTGGGAAGAGGGGTGGATCCGTTTTTGCAGTAATGGGCTCTCTATGATTGGAGCCTTTGCCCTCATCCTTCTTTTTGTCATGGCTATCATAGGGCCTATGATCACTCCCTACACCTATTACGAAACCCATCTACAACTAAAAAACAGCCCCCCCTCTTCTGAATTTTGGTTTGGAACAGATGAGCTGGGAAGAGATCTCTTTACCAGGGTATGGTGGGGGGCGAGGATCTCCTTATTTGTCGGCATCGTAGCTTCCTTTATGGATCTTGTCTTTGGCGTGCTCTACGGATCCATTGCAGGACTTTTCGGAGGTAAGTTGGAAGAGTTTATGATGAGGCTCGCTGACATTCTCTACTCCATTCCCTACTTACTTGTTGTTATCCTTCTTATGGTTATTATTGGCTCGGGTATTTCAACGATCATCTTAGCTCTCACTATCACGGGATGGATTGGCATGGCCCGTATTGTGAGAAGTCAAATCCTGCAGTTAAAACAAATAGACTTTGTCAAAGCGGCCATTGCACAGGGCGCCTCTAAATCAAGAATCTTATTCAAGCATCTCATCCCTAATTGCATGGGGCCTATTATCGTCACTCTGACCCTAACAATACCTACAGCCATCTTTGCCGAGGCTTTTTTAAGTTTCTTGGGGCTCGGGGTGCAGGCCCCTATCGCTAGCTGGGGAACAATGGCCAATGACGGCCTATCAGCCCTTCGCTACTACCCATGGCGCCTTTTTTTTCCTGCAAGCTTTATCAGCATCACCATGCTGAGTTTCAATCTCGTTGGAGATGGCTTGCGGGATGCCTTTGACCCAAGGCTGCGCACATGAAACCGTTGCTAGACATAAAAAACTTGCATGTTTCCTTCTTATCTCATGGACAGATGCTCCATGCAGTTTCCGGAATTGATTTCTCCTTATATGAAGGAGAAACGCTTGGAATCGTGGGGGAATCCGGCTGTGGGAAAAGCGCTACAGCAAAGGCCATTACTAGACTTCTGCCATTAGCGGCGAGCAAACTTTCTGGAGAAATTTGGTACGAAGGAGAAGACCTCCTTTCTTTCCCGGAGAAAAAAATGCAGTCGATCCGTGGCAAAGAGATTGGCATGATATTCCAAGACCCCATGACCTCATTGAACCCTACACTGAAGATTGGGACGCAGATACTCGAAGGCTATCGCAAACATCACCCCCACATTTCCTACGGCGAAGCTCTAGACTACACGATCCACATGTTAGAGCTTGTAGGTATCGCACAGCCGGCAGAGAGAATACACTGTTACCCTCACACGTTAAGTGGAGGCATGAGACAAAGAGTCATGATCGCTATCGCCCTTGCTTGTAAACCTAAGATCCTCATTGCAGATGAGCCAACAACAGCACTCGATGTCACCATTCAAGCGCAGATTCTTCAACTTATGAAAGATGTTCAGCTCAAGATGCAAACAAGTATCATACTCATTACACACGACCTCAGCGTCATCGCAGGGCTATGCGATAGAGTCCTTGTCATGTATGCCGGTAAAGTCGTGGAGAACGCTACAGTGGAAGATTTATTTTATCGGCCACAACATCCCTACACACAAAGACTGCTACAAGCAATCCCCAAGATTAATCTCTCTCCGGATGATCCATTAATTCCCATCGAAGGAGTTCCTCCCAATCTTACAGAATCCATAGAGGGCTGTGCCTTTTATCCCAGATGTCCTTCTGCTATGAAGATATGTAGACAAAAGCAGGTTCCCCTTTTACAAATTGAGGAAAAACACTTTAGTAGGTGTTGGAAGCATGCAAGGAGTCTATCAATCTGTGACTAAAGACACTCTTGTTCAAGTTCGCAATGTGAAGAAATATTTCTCTGATAAAACGGGCATCCTCAGAGCCATTGACGATGTTTCTTTTGATATCACCGAAGGAGAGACTCTCGGCCTTGTTGGAGAGAGCGGCTGCGGCAAATCCACTTTAGGAAGAGTCTTGCTTCGATTAGAGGAGCTTACCGAAGGAGAGATCCTTTTCAATCACAAAAATATCAGTAAGCTAGGGACAAAAGATGTCAAACAGCTACGCAAAGAGGCACAAATCATCTTTCAAGACCCCTACGCCTCTTTAAATCCTAGGATGACCATTGGAGATATCATTGCAGAGCCCATAGAAATTCATGGACTTGCTTTTAAAAGGGAAAAAGAAAAAAGGATTGATGAGCTTTTGTCCTTAGTGGGACTAAACTCTGCCTACAAGGGAAGGTTTCCTCATGAACTCAGCGGAGGACAAAGGCAACGCATAGGGATAGCAAGAGCTCTTTCTCTAAATCCACGATTTATTGTATGCGATGAGCCTATATCCGCCCTGGACGTCTCCGTGCAGGCTCAAATTATCAACCTCTTAAAAAAGCTACAAAAAGAGATCGGCCTCACCTACCTATTCATTGCTCACGACCTAGGTGTTGTAAAATACATCTCTAACCGAGTAGCTGTCATGTACTTAGGGAAAATTGTCGAAATGACCTCATCCCAGCAACTCTACCAAAATCCCCTTCATCCCTATACGCAGGCGCTCCTCTCTGCCATTCCCATACCCGATCCAAGGTTGGAAAGAAGTAGATCCAAAGTCTTTTTAAAAGGAGAAATCCCCAGCCCTAGCTCCCCCCCTAAAGGCTGCGTCTTCAGTACGAGATGCCCCTATGCCAAGCCCCTATGTTTTGCAATAAAACCCAAATGGAAAGAGGTATCTCCCAAGCACTTTACTGCCTGCCACCTCTACGATACAGCAGGTTTGCCCTCTCAGCCCTCCGGCTGACAGGAGGATTTTTTGTTACGCATTGACTCTCAATCCTATACGAAATAATCCATTGTTACAAAAAAACATGTCATTAATGTTACAATCATGCTATAATTTACTTGATTTTTTTACTATATATAATTATAATCTTTATTAAATAGATTAAAACTGTTTTCTATAATAATTTTTCTAAAACAAAGGGGAGATTTATGACATCCGTTGGATCCAATTGGGGTGTGGAAATGACTTTCGCAGGTGAAATGAAAAAACGGTACAACGAATGGGAGGATACATTCGAGGCTGGATTAAAAGAATACCCCCGTGCAGCACACATATTTAGGCGTCTCTTTGACCCAAAAAAAGATTTTTCTCAGGACAGGAGGAAGGAGATCTTTGGGAATGCTCGGGAGTTATCTTCGTATGTTCCGCTGGTAGAGGGATCTCGATCTGGAGACCCCAGTAAGAATCCTTTATTAAACAGGATCCTGACAAATCTTAATCTCAACCTGGAGCGGGATACTTGGTTGCGGGATCCTGAGGAAATAGCCAAGATGGGACCTTACGAGGTCCGGTCCACCCATTAACAATTATAGAAGGTGAATCCAATTTTTATCTGAATGTAAGGTTAGGTTAATATGACAGCGTTTCGTATTGGTCCACAGAGCCCCCTCCTTAATGGGGACAATGGTAATCAGATCTCCGCTGATCCTGTTTCATGGAAAGGCAAAAGGGTCGTTATCTCTCCGGGGATTTGTTCTTCTATTGCTACCTCCTCATTAAGCACAAAAGGAGATGAAAGGGATGTCACGACGGCAAGTTCCTTTAGTATGCGTACAGCAAGCAGCCTATCTTATTTCGACGTCGATGTTACAGATAAGCAGGAAGCTGCAGATCCGGTATTAAGTGCTACGGTCAAAGCAGAGGAAGGAGTGGAGGTCGACGAAGAGGACGAAAGGGGCGTAACAGCAAGTCCTTCGCGCATGCGT
>JAHFTP010000056.1 GCA_023265495.1 Chlamydiota bacterium | reverse complement strand
AACCGTCTTTCTAAAGCTGCATCTTTTTCTATATATTTTTGGTACTCATTGAGTGTTGTGGCGCCGATGCAGTGCAGCGTTCCTCTTGCCAGTGCGGGCTTTAATAGGTTGGCTGCATCCATAGATCCTTCTGTGGCGCCGGCGCCGACTAACGTATGCACCTCATCGATAAAAAGAAGGAGCTCTCCTTCGCTTTGTTCGATCTCTTTTAATATACCTTTGAGGCGCTCTTCAAACTCTCCTCGGTACTTAGTTCCCGCAATCAAGCTTCCCATATCTAATACAAAGAGTTGTTTCCCCTTGAGGGAGTCGGGTACGTCGCCTTGCAGGATCCTGATGGCGAGACCCTCTGCGATGGCCGTCTTTCCTACTCCCGGCTCTCCAATGAGCAGAGGGTTGTTTTTTGTTCTGCGGCTGAGTACCTGCATCGTCCGTCTGATCTCTTCATCCCTTCCAATAACAGGGTCTAGCTTCCCCTCTTTTGCAAGGGCTGTGAGGTTTTTACAGTATTTTTCGAGGGCATGCAGTCCTGCTTCAGCAGTTGGGGAATCCATATGTGTCTCTCCACGAATTTGTTTAATATGTGTTTCTAGCTCTTTTAGCGTAGTAGGGCTTTTTTTCTTCCATGATGCAAAGGGCTCACTGGGCGCCTGCCAAAATACATAGAAGAGATGGTCGCTGCTGATGTAGGTGTCTTTCCACTCTTTTGCAAGCGTTTGCGCTTGCATAATTTTTTGCTGCAAAGAGGGGGAAATATGAGGCTGCTCTGCAGCTCCGCTGAATGTAGCCGCTCTCTGCAGCGTTTTCTCTAATTCCTGTAGAAGAGTCTCTCTATCTAGTTTAACCGCTGTGGCTAGTGTAGAAAAATAGCCATTCCCATCAGAGAAAAGCGCATAGAGGAGATGGTTCTCTGAGACTTCCGTATGTTTTTTTTCTGTAGCAAGGCTTAGCGCAGCTTCTAATGCACTTGCCACCGCTTCTGTAAACTGAGGTGTCATTTTGATAGATCCTTGTCTGTTTGAAGTCACGGCAAAGATATCGCAAAAAAGAGGCTCTTGTCAAGGAGCTTTTAGCAGCGCTATCCGTTACAAAAGACGAGGTTGAACGACAGGATTTATCCCGCTTATTAAAAAGTGGTTATTGGCTCCCTCCTGCCAGATGAATGTGCCATCTTCTAATACACAACAATATTTGAACTCGAAATCTTTGGTGGGCACAGAAGGCAGTGGAAAGATATATCTTCCGCTAGCATCTTTGTCTATGGGTATCCCTCTATACCAGCTCATGGAGGGCCCATCCCCTCGTATTTCAAGGCGGCCGGGACCTGCGTACTCCATCGATAGGGTGGCCGGAGCAGCTGTTGCATCGCCATCTTGAGAAAAATGGGGTTCGATAGAGAGGAGTCCTGTACTCTCATCGACAAGGTGATTATCTCCTCTTTCCCACCGGATGCCTCCCTCTTTGCATTCCACGAATTTGTATTGTGTTCCGGGGTTAAGTCCTTCTATGGTAAACTGTCCTAGGGGATCCACTCTAATAGGAACGCCGCTATTCCAACTAAGTCCGGAGCCTTCCCCCCGCAGTTCTAGATACCCATCCCCCTTATAGGTGCCTACGATTTTAAGCGATAAGGGGTGAGAACCTATTTTGTCTGTTGATATGTCTACTGAGAGAGTAGAGGGAGCGTCTGTGAGCGGTGGTGGAGGCGTCTCCAATCGAGGAGGAGTTGAAGTCTCATTCTGTATTCTTTGTTCCGATAATGCACATTGCTGCATGAATTCACTATAGCTTCTACGGTCCCAACGTGGGGTCGTCGGTAGTGCAGCTATTGCTTGAATGAGGGGGAACCTTCTTTTTATCTTTTGGAGTCTTTCTAAGGAAAACAGGGGAAGTGCTGCAGTAAAAGTTTCTTGATCACCATAAAGCATCTCAACTTGAATGGGATTGACTACAAGGAGAAAGCCAATCAACTTATATAAAATAGTGTTGTCTGCTCTAGCCCATAAGACGTCATCCTCTATGAGCTGATCAATGACTTTCTGTAAAAAAGGATCTGTTGGGGAAATCTTACAGTAAAACTCTGGACCGCATGTGATATATTGCAACGCAATATCTTGGCTGTAGCGCTCACTAAAGGAGCGCATAAAATTGTGAATAAATTGATCAAGATCTGAAAAATTTTCTTTATGCAACAGCTCTGCTTCTTGTACGAACACGCTTATAGCTTCCGGATGCTCAGAGATCAGGCGATCGTATTCACGGCTAAAGGGCAATTTCGTCCCGGGCTTTTGCAAAAAGTCGATCATATTTTGGAGATGCCTAAGGCCTCTATCCAGATAGGCATCCAGAGGTTCTGCTATAGGATAAATGTTCCAACAGATACTTGCGGTGTCACACTTTGCACGTAGAAATGAGGCGTTTATGGAAGGGACCATTTTCCCTCCATAATAGGTGTCTATACCATAGAGAGAAAGAAACTCTGCCCTATTAAACAGTCCCGTCATATTAGGAGATGCAAAGAAACGAGACTCCAGATCCATGCTTGCGATGCTACCTTCGAGATCCAGTTTTGCTTCCAAAACAAATTGGGCGCTATGGAACGCGAGTGGAGCGTTAAAGCAGACTCTAATTTTGGGGTGGCAGTATTCAATAGACTGAATGGTGGGATGAGGCCGGTTTTCTACTCTTAGATGTAAAGAACAGATCTCTCTGCACACAGCGCGCATCTCAGGCGGGAGGTTTTTCATTTGTAACCCGTTCAGCGTCTCGAGGTATGCAGAGACAGCCATGAGCGATTGGTGAAGAGTGGTGAAGAGATCTTCCAAAGAGCGAGGCGGCGCTCGATCCCACATTCGTACATTGCTTCCAAGGGCGGCATAACTAACAGAAAACCCCGATGATCCCAAAAGAAGTTGTGCTGCATTGTGCTCTACTTCGCTATTGAGTATTTGCAGAGTGCTGCAAAGAAATGCTATAAGACAACATGCCTCACAAAGGAACTCAGGATCTTTGCCGAGCATGGTATCTGCCATGGCCTCTCGTGCAAACGCAAGGTATTTATTTAAAAGATGGGAAAATCTTTCGGCTTTTTCTTTAGCATCATCGCGGTACTCTGTGCTTGCGGTAAGACCTTTGATGCAATCATCAAAACAGGCAACCATATGTCGGAATGCCTCAGAGAGCATAACCTGAGAGAGTCCATCAGCAGACGAGATTTTTGCGCATAGCTCCTTTACAACAGGCATGATCTCCTCAGCAAGGCGTCGGTCTAAGTCCTCAAATCGATCTCTCCGGCCGAATTGATCTGCTATTTTTTTAAATTCTTCCGTTTTATTTTTCACCTGATGCACGAACTCTATAGCCCTGGCAACTTCCGGGCTGAGGGCGGATGATCCCATCTCCTGCAAGATATGCTTTGATGCCGTAGCAGCATCCATCCCTTGACTTGTTTCAAAGGATCTTTGGAATTGCACATTGAGAAAAAAAGGAGTTGCAAAGGGGCCAAGCGTTGCAAAAACAGAGGACAAGATCTTGAGCTCAGCAAGATTCAAAGAGAGTACAAACTCATTCCATGCGGCGCGCAGATCAGCATCTAAGATGAATTTCCTCGAACGTAAGAATACATCGATATACTCTTGTTTTTTTTCGTGGAGTGCACCCTCTTCTGCGCTGAGAAGCTCAACATCGGGAAGTTTTATCAGGGCTCTTTCTTTTTTCTCTCCTAGGAGTGTCATCAAAGAATCTGCCGCAACAGTCCCTTCAGAGGGAAAGCCTAGAAGGGCTGCTCTGAGCCAATGCATGGCAAAAAGTTTGTGAGAGTGGGGCAGGTCCTCGCGGTTTAGAGTTTGCCATACGTGTTTGGCGGCGTAGAATATCTTGGAGAGGAGCTCTTCTTTTCTTGACATAGGGACATCTTTGAGAAGTCTTCTTTCCACCATAGTGAGAATAAGACTCAGGATGTACGCACGCTCCTTGGGATCGGCGGTGGATTCTAGGCCGCCGAGGAGTTTGTCAAGGGCGCTCCATCCGGGAAGCTCTGAAAGGCTCTTTTGCATACGCTCCCTATCCACACCGCGGTAGAGAATATGGAGATCGGCTTGGAAAGCTGTGATCTGTTCTTGTGAGAGACTATCTTGAATGGCGCTCTCAGAGGAGGGCGCCAAAAAACGCCTTAGGCCCTCCATCGTAAGAGCCTCTTTGTTTTTGCCACGGGGCAAAGCTCCAATCACGGACGACTGTACATCTAAAAGGAGATCTGTCGTGTCTATTTTGCTCCTGTATTCTTCGAAATCTTCTTTTTTCATCACAATGAGGGGGATGCCCATGCTTCTAAAGAAGGCCGCCTCATGGGAGTTGCTAGCCGTTGGTTTGGCAACGATAACAGCAGAGCAGGGGGTGCTTGCGTCTCTTAAGTAGATCTCTAAAGCTTGGGGTGCGTTATCTGCAATGATCGTATGGATTTTGTTTAGCTGCCTGCACTCTCCCCCTGCGGCGCCGATCACGGATACTCTTGTAAGAGAGTCGAAGTCTTTGATCTTTGCCGGATCGATAAACGAGGGGTGGGAGGGTGGCCTGTCAGAAATAGGGCGTGCCTGCAGAAGATAAAACACGTTGTCTTCCGGTAAAAAAGTCCACTCGACATCCATGGGATATCCATAGTATAACTCAATCTTTTCTCCGATTTCTTTTAGCCTTTGGAGTTGATCATAGGTGAGGCTTGGAGCAAAACGCTTGGAAGACGGATTGTCACATGTTCTAAGATGCAGCCTTGGATCGGGGATCCTGCGCGTGGGTTTTTCTGCAACAGAGCCATGGACAAAGTTTCCATCGACATAAAAAGTATCGGAGGGAGCTGATCCCGTGACAATGCCTTCTGCATGGCCAAATGCTGCGTTGATCTGCATGACCCCTTCAGTTCCCAGCTCTCCCTCAGAAGTATAGAGCCCCCCGGAGACCGGGATGGGACTGCCCTCCCTCTCTCCTACCATTACCTGTATAAGTACAGGAAGCAGCGGTAAGGAGTCGATAGAGTCGCCGGCGCACTTTCTTTGCGTCAAAGATTTTTCAGAAAAATAGGAGGCTAGAACCTCTCCTATCGCTCTGCGAATATCTGCGGCATTGGGGGCGACGTTTGAGATGCTCTCATTTCCACCCGGATTGGGCACTTCTTTGCTATCTTCTTTTCCGCTGCTGCGCACCATCAAAGGCTTGTTCTTGTTGAGAAAAGGGACTAAGACATCATCAGGAGGGAAGTCTGTCGAAGAAGCAAAGATCTCCATTATGCGGTTCCGGATTGTTTGTAGATGGGGAGATCCAGGCTCCGCCCCCTCTTCCACGAATTGTTCCCATAATGTGTCAAGCTCAGGCATTTTGACTTGGATGTACTCTAATACCTCAGAGTGAGAGATCCCTTTGAACTCAGGGATAGACACCCCGTCAGTTCGTGCAAATAGTTCTTTGAGCCTGGCAAGATTGTCCGTTTTATTTCCAAGAAGAGAGACTCTTCTTGATGAGGTTGTTTCCGGATCTCTTTTAGCCCCAGTGGCTGCGACTGTCTTATCAGAAGGTAAGACAGCCTGAAAGAGGCGATTCACTTCTTGCAGCAACGCAAAAGGCTCTGTTGAATCCCTACCGGCCCAGAGCTCTTTTACCCTTAATAGCCGATCTATTTCTTCGGGGAAGAGTGTCTGTGAACTTAAGGAAGAGAGGATCGCCTGAGCGAGTTGCTCGACCTCTGTAATCTCTGCTTCCGGACAGGAAGGCTCCTCTATGCAATGCATCATCTGTTTGCAAAATTGTGAGACCTGGAAGTGAAACAAACTAGGTGTACTCATTTAATCCTTGAGCTATATGAATGATTAGATAGAGGAAATTTCTTATTGAGTCAAATATCAAGTAGTTGGATGTAAACGCAATTGCTGCACATCTATCTGATAGCGAAAAGAGCTTTGTGTTCACCCGGAATTTTCTCTCGTTCCTCAGCATCGATCAGCATTCTATCTGGGTTTAATGAGTCCTTAAACCAAGGTCTTGTATAAGCGAAGTAGAGTAAGGGTCTGGGGGAGTCAGAGTGGTTAGATCCTCCTGCATGGAAAGTGCGATAGTCCCAGAAATAGCAGCTGCCCATCTTCCCTGAGAGAAGTTTTAGTGGATATCCATACATCTTCGTATCTATAGGATAGGTAAGGTGAGATCCTGGCCAAATTTTTGTAGGTCCGTTGAGGTGGTCGATATCGACGAGCGGAACACCCACCGTAAGTGCAAAAGGAGGAGATATCCGATTGAGATCGGGACGCTCTCCAAATAGAGGATAATAATCGGCATGGATGTGTTGATCTAAGGATCCTGGCAGAGCTGTCACAGTCCCCATGCTTCCTATGATAAACTGTTTCCCTAAGAGCTCATGGAATAGTTCCATAAGTAAAGGGTGAGCATATAGATCGGGCGTGTTAAAAGATCCTTGCAGCTTTAACGGGGTGATGTATCTGCGGTGGCTTACTTGCGTCCCATTTTTTAATACTCCCTCTTCCTCTGCAAATTGCAAGGATTGCAGCGTATCTCTTTGCAGCTTTTCTATGAGCTCTTTAGGAAAGAGGTCTTCTAATTTCAAATAGCCATTGATCTCAAAAAGATGAGTCGCAATTTTTAAATGAGTTTTATTCCACTGCTTTTCTGTGATTTCTTCTTTACTGAAGGTAATAACCGGTTCCATATGTTTTCCTCTTGCTATAGAGCCAATGATTGTAAAAAGTGGAGACCTAGCTTTACTTCAATCGATTTTTCCAGTCTTTCTCGTTTTAACTCTTTGACTACTTGGACGGCAGGTAGCTTATATTTTTCGTGAAAATAGCAAAGCCCTGATCCGAGAGTATGGTTTGCCTGTTTTACTTCAATGATTTTTTCTATATTTTGGTCATGGATAAGAGCAAAGTCTACTTCATGTCCTTCTTTTGTGTGTAGATATTGTAGTGTATAAGGCTTTGCCTCATAGTCTATTTTAGCAAATACATGTTTCAAAAGGCATGTGGCTACAAAATTTTCAAATTTAACACCCACATCTCCTTTTACTAGTCCTATATCAAAGAAGTACAGTTTTGGCTCTTTGAGCAAACTGCGTGCAATATTTTTAGAAAAGGGAGTTACCCTAAAAACAATGTACAAAGCTTCTAAGATCTGGATATATTTTTTCACGGTATTGGGGGCAATAGCCACATCTTCTGCAATCGATGTATAGGAAATGGGAGAACCTACTCTTTCTCGTAAAAGCTCAAATACAAGGCGGATTGCATTTATGTTATGAATGTTTTTAAAATTAAGGACATCTTCTCTTAATAAACTATCCACATATTGAAGTCTCCACCTTGCAGCATCAACAGACTTCTCTGCTAAAAAAGGCTCAGGGAACCCACTCCTTTCTAGAAAATGATCTAAGGTATATGAAACGTGCACTTTGTCGCATTCTGCGGGGGACAGAGGCATGAGCCTGTGTAGGAAATAGCGCCCTGCTAGTGAATCTCCTACTTGGGTGAAAATTTCTAGACGAGCACTTCCTGTAACCAGGATTTTTTGGTTTGGGAGTTTTGTGTCAAAAACTCCTTTTAGATAGTTTTTCCACTCGGGCATCTTGTGAATCTCATCAAAGATCAGAAGCTCAGTAGAAGGTAACCAGGATTCTTCTATAAGGATTTTACGATCTTCCGATCGATCATAGGTTAAATACAAAGAAGAGGAAAACTCCTTTGCAATATCCCTTGCCAAGGTGGTTTTGCCGGCTTGTCTAGGGCCCGTTAGTAGCACCATCTTCTTTTGGAGGTCTTGAAATATAGCTTGTTTTTGGCATCTGTCCATTTCTTGTGAAAGTAGCAAAGCCCTGATCCAAGAGTATGGTTTGCCCGTTTTACTTCAATGACTTCTTGATCCCTAAATTTTATAGCTTATTTTGGTTCAGAGAGTTGAGTTTCTAGTTTGCCCAAAATTGACATTTTCAAAAAAACATTATAAAAACCTTGTTTAGATATTAGTCTGATTGATACAATATACGGCACGGGTTCTTGCGTTAATGGCAATAAAAGAGGAAAAATGTCGACTATAGGTAACTTCATAGGCGCTCTATGGCCGAGTCCGATTTGGTTCTCCCATCCCACTCTCAAGTCAGGGTCGGTGGACCAATCGACAACATTACGCAAGAAGAGAATAGTCTTGACGTCTCCACACAAGACACTCACTCGGCTCTTTGGGGCAGTATCGAGAGAAGCGTGTCAAAGTAGCAGAAACGCACGACATATTGTCACACAAACGGGAAATGGGCCTATGGTCGAATCGTTGATAAAGAGCGGTGCTGATATCTATGCACAAAACGCAGAGCAGTTGAATGCATTCCCTAGGGCAGCTGCCGGAGGAGATCTCGCTGTTGTTCAACGGATGGTCGGATTATTGGAATCCCGAGCTGTTGATGCCAGGATACGAGAAGAAAATTGCTGCAGAGCACTCCAGCTGGCAGCTGCCGGAGGGCATCTCGATGTTGTTCGCTATCTCACATGTAAAGTCACACCTTCAGGCGTCGTTGAGGCTAAGGAGAGCGCATCATCCAATGGGCAACGGGACGTTGAGGACTACCTGGACGAACATCTCCTGTATTCCTGCAGTATGTCGAAAGAAGACGTTGCTCGTAGAGTCCTTGCGTACCTTGAGCGAAAAGGCAACAATCCCGAGCTTCGCTCTGCTATGCTTCAGCAGGCAGCTCAACACAGTCGTATGGATGTTATTGATGTGCTTATAGATCTGGGAGCAAGCGTTGATGGGTACATTCTAAGAGAACTGGAACGGGGGACTTATCATCCTGATATTCAAGCATATTTTCAGAGAATATTTGCGTTCTTCTCCTCGATGGAAACAGGGGACAAGGAAGGTGTTCAAAGCTTCCTTAAGGAAGGAGGGAATATCAATGCAATTTATTACGATCGGACTATATTAGATTGTCTGTTTTCAATGAGTCGTTCGGCTCGTTTGGAAAGGATTAGGCTGTTAGTATCGGAGCATTCTAAATTTACAGGTTCTGAATCTACAGACGTATCCAGCCGCCCTTTGAGGGGATTGGATGGGGTATTTAGGAAGTTAAAACAGTGGGAGCGGGAAAGCCCTCCTGGCGAATGCAGATCAACCACAGTAGAATATATTCTAGATCGGATGGTCGATCGCGATCCTCGACTCGACATAGCATCGTGTAG
>JAHFTP010000055.1 GCA_023265495.1 Chlamydiota bacterium | reverse complement strand
GGGCTAAAGTCGATCCCATGATTTCTGAGATTAGCAAGTACATTAGGGGCGGTAGGTGCTGCCTCTGCATGAGAGATTTTTGCTTCCTTCGCTTCTTTCCTCTTTCTTCTTTCAAATAAACGAAAGAAGGCATTTTCTCCCGAAGCACAAAGGTCATTTAAGGGAAAAAGAAGACAGAGAAAAACGAGGATCCTTTGTAAGTGCACAGACATCGCTTCCCTCATTTTTTTGCTAAAAATCCATAGTTTATTCTTCAAAGGAATTTGTTTCCAGATAGAGAAAAAAAATAAATATAGTCCCCCTCTCACTCTCTTTTTTCCTTTTATTCCCCATTTCTGTATAAGGAAACTAAACAACACGTACCACCACTACTATGAGATGTATCGGCTATTGCAGCGCCTCTTCGTTTGATCTACCTAGATTGCTTACGTTCTCTCAAGGCATCGGCTCAGCACAGCTCTACCGAGATGTCATCCACGTGCAAATCAAGGAAGAAAGAAAAACGAAAGGAGATATTTTTTATTTCTCTTTCGGAGCCATCGTCTGCTGGGGATTTACCGAAGAAGAAGAAAAACTCATCCTCACGGGTGTCAAAGAATTTGAACGAGAACCTAATCCTAAATTAGAAATTGATGAATTTTCCTACCGCTACGGAGAATCCATGAAGATTGAAGAAGACGAAATCGTTCTCCCCAATAAAAACATTCTATCTAAACTAGCCGTTTCTCATGGCATTGCGCAATCGGTTAAACTCACCATCTTTGAAGAGCTTGTTCAGAAAACCATCGATGGAACCAAACATCTACCCAGCACCCTTGCACAAAAAGGGAAGATCCCCCTATCTCGCAAAGAGATCTCCAAAAAGATGGGAGAACTCTTCATGGAACGCAACTTCGTGAACCTCCACTCAGAGATATTAGATACGCCGGAGTTCTTCTGGAACTACCCCGAGTTAGAACCCTTTTATAGAAAAACCGCTCATTACCTAGATGCCGGAAAACGGGTAGAGGTGCTCAATAAAAGACTAGCTGTCATCCACGAACTCTTTGAGATCCTAAGCGGAGAAATCAATCATCAACACTCCGCTAGGCTCGAATGGACCATTATCGTCCTCATTATTATCGAAGTGCTGCTTAGCACCTTACGTGACATTTTCCACATCCTCTGAATAACCTAATCACTTGAAAATCAGATTATTATAACTAATACGAAATATTTTTTATTTAAAAACACATCCTACTGATTATTAACTAAATAAAAAAAACATATTAAGATAAATTAAATATTTGACTTATTAAGTAATAAAAAGTATAATTTAGTTATAACTTTTTTAAAGGACAAACAAATATGTCAGTTAATGATTCTCTCCGAATAAATGACTATATAAGCTCATTAAATGAGCTTATTACTGCTTTTTACAGAGCTGAGGAACCGGGAAAGATAACAGCTAGCCTCAGGACTCTCCGCCACTCGAGCGAAGCTTTAACAGACAATATATATATACAATTATATAGCCGCTGCCAAGACCGCATCAGAGAACTAGAGAACAAAGGACAAAAGATTTCTGATACGCCTGAAATAGCCGGCGTACGCCTATGGGCCTCTTTAAGGGACAACTCTGAGGACAACGATCTAAAAATCAGGGCACTCTGGGCAGCACACGATGACCTCAGCAGTAGAAGGCAATAGTCATTGGAAGTAAACCTTGACCGATTACACGTGTTAAGTAGTTTACAACCAATAAAAAGGACAAATAGGACATTACCGGCAACGGAAAAAGCAGTACAGTCCTGACATCCTCTCTATGTGCGATGGAAGCAAGATAATAAAGATAATAAATAACGCAATACAAAGTACTATTATGAAAATACAGAAAAATAACAGACTGGCGATTTTCAGCGACCTTTCTCAAGGTCGTCATAGTACTTTCTTACGCATTCTTTCCATAATATTAGTAAGCTCAAGCTTACTAATACAATCTAAAACACTCACATCCATTTTTAAAAACAAACCATCGAAAACAAATTCGACGGTTAAATAATAATTTAAAATAAAAAAAATTAACAAGGAGAAATTTTATGCCAATCGGCAACTTTGGCCCAATGGGCTCACACGTATACCGCACCCAATCATGGGCAGACCACCTAGACGATCATCCGGCGGAGAAGGAGACCGTAGTGGAGGGATTCATGTGGTCCCGACCAAGAAGGGATAGAGAGGAGGTAGAAAAGAGGCTTCTTACTATTTTGCAATATGTCTTAAAAGATGGAGATACAACGGAATCATTTGACGACGTGGAAAGAAAAGTAATAGAGGCTGTTAAGAGCACGAAGGGACAATCTATCCCACTCTTTATTGTAGGTAAAATCAACTTCCCCCTCTTCGTAGAAATGGTTGATATGACAGGCTAAAAGACCTTATAGAGTCATTTGTTATAAAAAAAATAACTTGTACACTAAGAGGGGCGCTTAAGCTTAAGCGCCCCTCTTTCCTATTCTCAACAAAACACTATAGATTCTCATTTTCTTAGATGCTTGCTATATATCTGCAAAAATGAAAAACTGTTTTCCTAGTTTATTTATCCAATAAGAAAGCCTGTGAAAACAAAACCTAAATCTATCCCTATTTCCATGCTCGTTCTGATTAACGTGGCTACCATCTTAAGCATCAGGAACTGGCCTTTCCTTGCAGAATATGGTTTTTCTTCCTTTTTCTTTCTTATAGTTGCAGCTGCCAGCTTCTTCATACCCGTATCACTGGTAGCTGCAGAGCTAGCTTCCGGGTGGCCGCAGCCGGGAGGAATTTATGTTTGGGTGAAAGAGGCCCTGGGGAAGCGCATGGCTTTTCTTTCCGTATTACTCCTTTGGATCTCCAACGTTGTCTGGTATCCTACGATCCTCTCTTTTCTAGCAGTTACACTCACCTATGCGATTAATCCCACTTTAGCTCATAACGTCTGGGTGAACTTTTTTGTCACGGTAGGGATATTTTGGAGTGTGTTAATAGCCAACTTCTTCGGAGTTAAATTCTCCGGATGGCTGAGTTCTATTGCCGTAGTATTGGGAACCCTACTTCCGGGGCTCTTGCTCATTGCCTTCGGCTGTCTGTGGTTCTGTAGCGGGCAAACTTGTCAAATCACCTGTTCTGCAAAGACACTCCTTCCTACCTTAAATCATTTTGATGAACTCGCCTTCCTCGCCGGGGTGCTTCTTAGCTTTGCCGGCATGGAAATGAATGCCTTTCATGCTAACAACATAGACAACCCCCAAAAAAACTTCCCCAGGTCGATTTTCTTCTCCTTAAAAGTCATCTTACTCCTCACCCTGCTAGGAACCTTTTCCATCGGCATTGTCATCCCTAAAGAACAAATCAGCCTCGTCTCCGCTACTATGGAAACCATCTCTTTTTACTTCCATCACTACGGATGGGATTCATGGATCCCTCTTATTGCTCTTCTTATTGGATTTGGATCTTTTGGAGGAATGAGTGTTTGGATATCAGGAACAAATCAAGGACTCCTGTCAGCCCTAGAACTAGCAGGCGTGCGCTCAAACTTACTCAAAGTCAATAAAAATCAAGCTCCCGTTCGCATACTTGTCTTGCAAGGAGTAATCGTCTCCGCGCTTTGCAGCCTTACTTTCATCATGCCCACTTTAAGTAGCTCCTTCTGGATCTTGACAGCGCTTGCCTCTCAGTTTTACATCATCGTCTACATTTTGCTATTTCTCTCAGCCCTCTTACTTAGATACAAAAGAGCAGATGTCTACCGCGCCTATCGAGTTCCCGGAGGGAAAATAGGACTTACTTCGATTGCGGCTTTAGGGATAGTAAGTTGCGGCTTTGCCTTGGCTATCAGTTTTGTTCCGCCGGGACAGCTAGAAACAGGAAATCTTCTTTTTTATGAAGCATTCTTCGCTGCAGGCTGGCTTATGCTCGCCTCTCTCCTATTCTTAATTAAACAAGAAAACAAGGCTCCCGCAATGGGATAACCAAAAAAATCAAAAAAAAACTTTTCTAAATAGAGCCTACCCTATAGGATCGGCTCTAAACGGCCTTACCTATGAAAAGACTATTGCTACTTTTTCTTCGCCTCTACCAGCTCTGCATAAGCCCTTTTCTCGGCAGTTGTTGCCGTTTTTATCCCACATGCTCAGAATATTCACTGGAAGCCATACGAAAACATGGATCGCTGCGCGGATCCTGGCTGACTTTTAAAAGAATTAGCAAATGCCACCCAAGACATCCCGGCGGCATAGACCCCGTCCCCTAGCAGTGTTTTACGTTTTGTTAGCGTCAGGGATAATAAGCTCTTTGCCTGAGCGCAGCTTTTCCGTCTCTAAATGGTTGGCTTTTTTGATCGCTTCAATGCTGACCCCATATTTTCTAGCAATCTTCCAAAGACTATCCCCCTCTTTAATCACATGGGTTTTATTCTTTTTATCTTTTGCTGGCTTTGTCGATGCAGACGCTGCCACAGACTCAAGAGCCGGCTTTGCCTGCTCTATAGGCTTTTGCACTAGAGCAATAGATTCCGGAGCAAACCTCTTCAGCGCTGCCATATGGTCAAAAACCTCTGGAGGAGTTTCTCCTGCATTAGCGTAAAGAATAAGGGCTGCTCTTTTTCTGATTTCATCACTTCTTGGACTCATGAGAAGCTCTTTTGCCAAATTTTGCAGATGGAGCTTCTCCTCTTCTAGCAAATCTAAAAATGTGAGTAAAGCACCGTCTCCACAGCGCCTTAGAATAAACTCCTGGTCCATTTCCAAAAATAGCTTCGCTGCGATCTTAGACCTGCTATGCTGTAGGTACGTCAGCAAAAACATCCTCCTCTGCTCTAAAGAAAAGTCGGCAAGGAGCCTCTGCTTTTCTGTGAACTCTTGCAGATAAGACCACTGTCCCTCGGCTAAAAGAGAAATAAGCGCACCTTTATCCATGTTAAGGTCTGTCTTGGCAAATAAGGTAGCAACGGCGTGATATTCGCTACTTAAGCAAAAAGCCTCAACAAGGAATGGGTCATAAGGAGGAGATCCTCTTTGCAGCTCAAAGAAAAGACCCTTCGTAGTGAAAGGCCATTTCTCCGTTTTTGCATAGGATAAGATCGCCTCAAACTGCTCATCAATAAGGCCGGGGAACATCACCACATAGGCAAGCTCCGTTCCATCTTGGTTTCTAAAAGCTAAAATCCTTTTTTGCAAAAGATAGCCACCTAAAGCTTTGTCTATGTTAAAATGATGAAATGCCACGAGACAGCCTAAAGCCACATCTCTTTTCCCATATCCGTCTTCAACAAGATCCTTATTTTCCAGTTTTAAAAGAAGCTCTTGCATGGGAAGATGGCTGTATGCCCTGAGAACTTGCTCATTAGTAAGATGTTTCGCAGCCGCATTCGCCTTGGAGTCATCGAGATTAAAGGAAAAGGCTTCCTCCTTTTCTTTGAGAACAAAATAAATGAACGTGGCCAAAAGGCCTATATTTAAGGTGCCGCTTATAATTAAAATTTGCGTAAGCGTTTTGGCTTTTTTCATCCAAAAGTGTTCAAAAGATTCAGCCATAATTCTAGTTTTGTCTTTTCTAGGATTTAGATAGTCTGGTATAAGGGTATACCTCAACTCTATAATTTTTTTGCATATTATGAAAGTACCTTTATCTTGGTTAAAACAATACGTCCCTCTCTCTCTCTCTGAAGGGGCACTAGCAGAAACACTGACCGAAGCCGGTCTTGAAGTAGAAGCGGTCGACTCTACAGCCCTCCGGTTTACCGGGGTGGTCGTAGCCAAAGTACTCTCCACCGCCGCGCATCCAAACGCAGACCGCCTCTGCGTTGCCACCGTCTTTGATGGAACAGAAACATTTCAAGTGGTCTGCGGAGCACCCAACTGCAGAGCAGGACTCGTTACAGCTTTTGCAAAAATTGGAGCAGAACTCTTCGATGAAAACAATAAAAGCTTCAAAATAAAAAAAAGTAAGCTGCGCGACGTAGAATCTTGCGGCATGCTCTGCTCTGCAGAAGAACTCGGCCTCGCAGCTGCAGAAGATGGCATTATGGAACTATCAGAAGATCTTCCCTTAGGGACTGATCTCCACTCTCTCCTTGCAGACACCATCATAGACATCTCCTTGACTCCCAACCTGGGACATTGCATGAGTATCTATGGAATAGCAAGAGAGCTTTCTGCTTTACTGAAAACTCCTCTTAAAAAACTCACCTGCCAAGTGGAAGAAGACCCATCCACCTCCATTGCTTCTCTTCTATCTGTGGAGCTGCTAGATAAAACAAATTGCTCACACTATAGATGCAGGATGGTAAAAGAAATCAGGGTCGGCCCCTCCCCCGATTGGCTGAAGAAAAAGCTAGAAACTGCAGGCATACGAAGCATTAACAACGTAGTCGATATAGCAAACTATGTTATGTTGGAATGCGGACAGCCTCTCCATATTTTTGACTATGACAAAATCCACCAAAAAGTGCTGCGCATCGCCTCACACACCAGCGCTTCAGAAATCGTCACACTCGATAACCAAACAAGGGCTATTCCAAGCGACAGCTTGCTTATCTGCGACGGAACACACCCTATCGCCTTTGCAGGAATTATGGGGAGCTTTGACAGCGCAGTTTCAGAGAACACGACGCAGGTGGTGATTGAATCTGCTCTGTTTTCTCCTCGCAGCATTAGAAAGACGTGCAAACAACTAGGACTAAAAACAGATGCCTCCCAGCGCTTTGAAAAAGGGATCGATCCCCTGATGCTCAGTTATGCACTTGACCGCGCTGCAGAACTGCTCTGCTCCGTTGCTGGAGGAAAAGCTATCCAAGGGATACTAGATCTTAATGCGGCTCCCTACACCCCCAAGAGAATATCCCTTCGTATAGAAAGAGTGCAAAAGCTCCTGGGCTTTGACATCTCTCAAAGAGAGGTCGTGGAAATACTAGACCGCCTCCAAATGAAAATACCCAAAGAGGAGCAAGGACTCTTTGACGTGGTAATCCCCTCTTATCGCAATGACATTTCCGAAGAGATAGACCTCATCGAGGAAGTAGCTAGGATCTATGGATTTAATAATATCCCTAAGACGGCTCCGCTACATGTCTCTTCCACCATAGTTCATGCTCCGATGTACTGTCTTGAGAACAAAGCAAGAGAATCTCTTCTTCGAGAAGGACTACAAGAATTTTGCACTTGCGATCTCATCAGCCCCTCGCTTGCAGAGTTTGCACGAGAAGCCGGCCTCAAACACAGCTCTTACATCAGCGTGCTACAATCAAAATCCCTTGATTATTCTATACTTCGAACCTCCCTGCTGCCAGGACTTGTTCAAGTCGTGAAATACAACACCCTCCACCAAAATGAGTCCATACAGGGATTTGAAATTGGCAAGATCCATTGGAGAGAAAAAGAGGCGTTCAAAGAAAACTGCTGCTGCGGGATTATTCTAACGGGCAACATAACCCCATACCACCACAACCCCAAGATAAGAGACATAGACTTCTTCGATCTGAAAGGAGCCGTAGAAAATTTCTTAAGCAGCCTAGCCGTTAAAGGCTACCTCTTCGAGACTTCTCATCTCCATCATTTACACCCGGGAAGACAGGCTAGGATCTTGTGCCAAGGGAAAACCATTGGAGTACTCGGAGAGATTCATCCTTCTCTGCTACACAGGCTAGATATCAAGCAGAGAGTGTTTTTTGCTGAAGTGAATCTACAAGAAACCGCTCCTCTGATAGAAAAAGAAGTGCGGGTAAAAGATCTCGCTCTTTACCCCAGCTCCGAAAGAGACTGGACGCTTACCCTCAAAAAAGATGTCCCCATTGCCCATATCCTCGATGCAATCCACAGGGAGAAAGGCAACCTCCTAGAACAAGTTTTTGTCTTGGACCTTTATCAAAGTGAAAAACTAGGGATCGACAGAAAAAATCTGACTCTGCGGTTTACTTATAGGGACAAATCTAAGACGCTTGCCTACGAAACGGTGGAACAAGAACACAGCCAACTTACACAAAATGTAGCAAAAAAGTTGCAAGATTGTTTATTGTAGTGTTTGAATAGAAGATTGTTTATATTTACACTTATTTCTCTCTAGAGGTTACTATGAAAATGAAGTTGTATACTCTCCTCGGTGCCGTCGGTATACTGTTTTGCTCCTGCAATAAGGACAAGAAAGAAGACCAAGTGGTCTCTCAGCGCTATGTCCATAAGTACGGCTATGCTGTATCTAAAGAAGAATGGGAAGCGAAAAACTACCCAGGACAAGTCATCACCCACATGAAGAATGGCTCTATACTAACAGCCACCTATGAAAATGGGGAACTCCACGGTCCTTGCACATTTACATACCCTGAATCGCAGACCATAGAAAAGTATGTCCTTTACAACCGTGGCAAGCCAGTCAAAGAAATCCTCTATGACATCTCAGGCATGCCCGTGCAAGAAAGTGTACAACTCTCTGCCAACCGCCACAGCTTTACTCAATGGTTCTCTGATGGGGCTCCAAGAAGTATCGAAGAATTCACCCTCGATGAACTCGTCGATGGACAATATTTCACTGTAAATAATGAAGTGGAAGCCCGCGTAGAAAAAGGGAAAGGACAAAGGATCCAAAGAGATAGTAAAGGCGTCCTCCTAGCCCAAGAAAACTTTGAAGTAGGATATCCTGTAAAGAAGGAAACATTTTACCCAAGCGGAAGCCCTGAAAGCATTGCCTTTTATGCAGACAACAAACTCCACGGAGAAAAAAAGACCTTCACCGCCTCCGGAGAGCCCGTATCTATCGAAGAATGGATCGGAGGACGACTACATGGGAAATCTACCTATTTTAAAAATTGAACGAAATTTCTAGAGACCTCCTACCTATACGGAGAAAAAAATGGGTTGGAGACACACTATGTAGATGGCATAAACATCTCGCATCAGATCACATGGGATAGCGATAAAAAACATGGGGCTGAGGTCTTCTTTGTAGAGGGAGAAGAAAAAGTCTCCTGGTTCTACGCAGGCGACCATGTAAGCAAATCCCGCTACGACGAACTCGTCCATCTAGATGAAATCGTTTCAAGCGCCCATGGAGAGGGATCCTCCTCTGCTCAGTGACAGTATATATGGGGGTAAAGAGCTCTCTTTACCCCACCTTCCTTTTCATTCCACTCTTAAAATAGCTAAGGCTCCTAAAGTTAAGGTGTCTGCTTATTTTGTAGATGGGGGCCTTTGTCGGTCTCTCTTACAGCCTTGTACT